>JAISSJ010000147.1 GCA_031273195.1 Candidatus Fibrimonas sp. | reverse complement strand
CTTGAAAAAACACGGATTTCCTTTGATAAAAGCAACCAAATTTTGATAAACGGCGTGAATCGGGAAGGCGAGATTAGAGACCCGAAAATCAGTGCGGTGGTTAGCAAATACAGCTCTATTCCGGCTATCAGGGCGGCCCTCACCGCACAGCAAAGGGAAATTGGCTCAAAACAACCCTGCGTTTTGGACGGGCGAGATATAGGAACAGCCGTGTTTCCAAACGCCAAATACAAATTCTTTTTGACCGCAGATTATAAGACAAGGGCCGAGAGACGGCTTCTGGAGCTTCAAAATGCGGGCAAGGCTGAGGGTGAAACCTTAGAAAGCGTGGAAGAAAATTTAAAGGCACGGGATGAGGCAGACTCAAAAAGAGAAATTGCCCCCCTTGCAAAGGCAAAAGATGCAATTGAAATAGACACTTCGCATATCACAATCCCACAACAGGTTCAGAGAGTTTTGCAAAGCGTTGGCGAAGTGGCGCGCTGCAAACATTCTCTAAACGCAACCCCGAAGGTTACAATGTCAGAACAGAAGCTAAAAGCAGGTACTCAAGAGGACTTAGACGAAATCTTGAGCGCAGAACAGGAAAACAAGGGCTTAATAGCCCCAGCCGAATCCATAGAGGTTTATAACAATACCCTCAAAGACTTCAAAGAAGAAGTTGTTATAGAGGGCATAATCCGCCAAGTCAACGATTTGGAGGTTTTTGTTGATGTCAAGGGAAAATCCGAAGGCATAATCCCTCGCGAAGAATTCAAAGAAGGCGAAGCTATATATGTAGGCTCAAAAATTGAAGTCTATATAGACAAATTTGAAAATGACGATGGCCGCTTGGTTCTTTCCAAGCAAAAGGCCGATTTCCTTAGAATTTGGAAGCAGGTCTATGAAGCCTACGAAAGAGGCGACATAGTGCGTGGAGCGCTTTCCCGCCGCATAAAGGGCGGTGTGGAAGTTGATTTGTTTGGCATACCGGCATTCTTGCCCGGCTCGCAAATAGACCTCCGCCAAATACCGGACATCAATGTTATGATTGGCCAGGAATTTGACCTGAAAATCATCAAAATCAACAAAGACCGCAGAAATATTGTAGTTAGCCGCCGTGTTGTGCTTGAAGAAGAACGCAACAAGCAGAGGGGCAATGTTTTGGATACCCTGGAGAAAAATCAGGTTCGCAAGGGCATCGTTAAAAACATCACCGAGTTCGGTGCGTTTATAGACCTCGGCGGTGTGGACGGTTTGCTGCACATAACGGATATGAGCTACAAGCGCATCAACGACCCAAGAGAAGTTGTGCAGCTTGGGCAAGAAATAGAAGTTGTTATTTTGGACTATAACGATAAAAAAGAACGCATTTCCCTAGGCATCAAGCAGCTTCACCCGCATCCTTGGAAAGATGTTGCAGACCGCTATCCGGAAGGCACAAAGGTCAAGGGCAAAATCGTTTCCGTCACCGACTACGGTGCATTCGTTGAGCTTGAAAGCGGCTTGGAAGGCTTAATCCATGTTTCGGAAATGTCTTGGAGCGCGCATTTGCAGCACCCCAACAAACTTTTCACCGTTGGGCAGGAAGTTGAAGCGGTTGTTCTCAAGGTTGAAGCCGAGAACGAGCGTATTTCCCTAGGCACCAAGCAGCTTGAAGCCGACCCTTGGGAGTCCATTGAAAGCGAGCTTTTGCCGGGTGCAAAGGTAACGGGCGAGGTTCGCTCTATTGCGACCTTCGGTGCATTCGTTGAGATTAAAGAGGGCGTTGACGGCTTAATCCACGTATCCGACATGAGTTGGACAAAGAAGATAGAGCATCCGAGCGAGATAATCAAAAAAGGCGACAAGGTGGAATGCGTTGTGCTTGCGGTGGACAGCGAGCGTCGCCGCATATCTCTTTCCATGAAGCACTTGGAAGACGACCCTTGGGATTCCGTTGAGAACGATTTCCAGGTTGGCGCGGAGATTAAGGGCAAAATAATCCGTCTCATTGACAGAGGTGCGGTTATTGAGCTTAGTCGCGGCTTTGAGGGTCTTGTTCCGGTTTCCAAGCTGGGAACGGACTACATAAAAGTTCCGGCAGAGGCCTTTAAGATGGGGGATGAAGTTCCCGCTGTTGTAACCGAGCTAAACCATAGCCAGCGTACCATTTATCTGTCTGCCGCCGATTACTTCAAAAATCACGGAGACGAACACGCCGCATGGAAAGAGGCTCACAAGCCCGGCATGAACTCAACCGACAAAACCAAGAAAAAGGAAAAGAAGAAGGACAAGGAGAAGGATAAGAAAGACAATCCTACCACCTAGCAACTGTTTGCCTTGGAATGATGGGGGGAATATAGAAAAACCCACTGTAGCATTTAAACAATCCCTTAAATGCTACAGTGGTCTCCCAATATCTTGAGTTTAGGGTATAGGATATGGGCAAACCTAATTTACTATATTAACCCTCTATGAAAGTCCTTGACAAAAACGGCGAAAGCCTGAACCTGATGGCTTTGAATTTCGGGCCGAGCCACAATGCTACACATGGCTGCTTGCGTTATCTCACTGCCCTGGATGGCGAAACCATCGTGGCTTGCGTTGGCGAAATAGGCTATTTGCACAGGGGCTTTGAAAAAATGGCTGAACAAGGCACCTGGCAAATGGTGCTGCCATACACAGACCGCCTGAATTACTGCTCCGCAATTCTGAACAACATAGGCTACGCAAAAGCGGTGGAAAAAATGCTTGGCGTGGAAATACCCGAAAGAGCAAAAGTGATTCGTGTTATAACTAGCGAACTCTCAAGAATTTTTGACCATTTTATATGCGTTGCAGCCGCCTGTGTGGATCTGGGTGCCTTGAGCAATTTCTGGTACTTTTTTGATTCAAGAGAAGAATGCCTGGTGCTATGGGAAAAGCTCACAGGCGCAAGATTGACAAACTCCTACGCCCGCATAGGCGGCCTGTATAGAGACACCTACGGAGGCTTTGAGCAGGATGTTGAAAAACTCCTCAAAATGAGCGAAGAATCCCTGAGCGACGTCCACAAACTTTTAGACAACAACCGCATATTTTTAGACCGCACCACAAACATAGGCGCAATCAGCCCCGAAAGAGCCTTGGCCTGGGGTTGGACCGGCCCCTGCCTGCGGGCAACAGGCGCAGCTTTTGACTTGCGCAAGGACGAACCCTACTACGACTATGAGACCTATGATTGGGAAGTGGTAACCGGCACCAAAGGCGACATTTACGACCGCCTAATGGTAAGGCTTGTGGAATGCGAGGAGTCTATCAAAATAATAAGACAGGCTTTAAGGCGTTTAAAACTGGGACCTGTGAACATAGACAACCCGAAAATCAGGGTTCCGGAGCGTGAAAAAGTCTATCAAGATATGGAAGCGTTGATTGGCAACTTCAAAACCGTGTCGGAAGGCATTCGCGTGCCCGCCGGCGAATTTTACAATTCATCGGAAGCGGCAAACGGAGAACTCGGCTTTACATTGATTTCAGACGGAACAGGAAAACCTTGGCGGGTTAAGGTACGCCCGCCGTGCTTTACGCAATTCGCAGCATTCCATGAGCTTGTTGAAGGCGGCATGATTGCGGATTCCATTGCGGTGCTTTCGAGCATAAACATAATTGCAGGAGAGTTGGATAGATGATAGTAACCTTTGCCCAATACAATGCCAGGCTTTGCGATAAGGATTTGCAGGAGTATTTTCAGCACCTGCTTTTGGAGCGGCTTGAAAAACCCAAAGACGAAACCGTCAAGGATATAATTGCGGAATTGCAAGGCATAGTGATACATGGGCATTTAAACGGCAAAACGGTTATAGACTTGCGGGAGCAAAACAAAGTTGCCGCAGATTTGGCGGAGCAGGGAAAAATAGAGGAGAGCGTTGCTCTAATCCAGCAGATTTTAGCGATTTATCCCGAACATTATTCCGCATTTTATACGCTTGGCGTTATATCCTTTGAGCAGGGGAATTTTTCGGAAGCTCTTGATTGCTTTAAACATGCTTTTGAAAACAACCCGTTTTTTGTAGATGCGATTTTAAGAATTTTTGACTGCTCCGTTTGCCTTGGCAACAAAAGCGAAACAAGCGAGTTTTTGAACAAGGCTTTGACTTTGCAACCGAATGACCCTGAGCTTTTGGAAACAAAACGGCATTTGGAAAACGGCACCTACCCGGAACGGCTCACAAAATACATGGCTTCTCCAGAGGCAAAGAAAAACGAATTGAAAAAGGAACTTTTGAAACTGAAAGAGATGCTGGAAAGCGGCAATTCAAAAGCGGCGTTGGAGAGGTTGAAGACGTTGGTGTAGTTATGAAAAAATTTAATTTTTTTCAGACCGTATTTTCTGCTGTGGCGTTCGCAATGTTTTTCGCTTGCTCTTCAGGCTTGGACGACAATAACAACGGAGGTGGGCTCTCGGAAAATTTTCCAATTTATTTAGGTTCTTCCAAATACCTTGGAGATGGAGTAATTAGAATGGAACTTTGGAATAATGAGAGGCGTTCATATGAATACATAGATATTGGAACGGTAAAAAACGGCATAGGAACATTTTATCTCCCCGGCAATGTCTCCGACAAGTATCTTGTCGAACTTCAAGAGATGTTTGAAAGTTCCGTATCTGCTATTCCAAGAGATGCAAAGGCCACGCTAACTTTCTTTTACGTGATAAGCGGCAATGAAGCTTTCTGGCTGGAAGCGAGAAATGAAAGCGAAACGGAATATGATTTTCTGGACTATTACTATGTTTCCCAAATAGCCACGGTTACCGGCAATGAAAATTACTATGGAACAGAATTTCAATATAATATGAATGCGCACAGAGGCTGGAATGTGGTGTATAATAATTGCACTGGTTATTTCTGCAAAGTCAGTACAAATTCAAGCACTGTCAGTTTAAGCCAAATAAAATGGGTTATGGAATATGAGGGGAACAGCTCCGATTATGGCGGCAGCGATAATAAACCTAGCAGCTCAAGCAATTATGGAATTTCCAGTTCCAGTAGCAACCCAAGTTCAAGCAGTAATCTAAGTTCTAGCAGTTTCGACGGCAACCCTTACGGAACTTGGTGTGTGGATCATGACTGGGAAGAATGCACCAACGACCCCGATTATCTATCAAGCCCGCTAGCTTGCGCAGATTGGTCAGGCGTACTTCAAGATGATTGCCCTGCCGGTTATGAGAAGATTTGAGTAATTGAACCTAAAAATCCCTAACCAGACGTATCCCGATAAACTCGCTGCCTTTTGGCGAGGATATGTCTGTTAAAACGGATTTTCTTTTGCAAGCCTCCGGCGAATCCCCGTAAGAACTGCCCGCAAAATCGGCAATGCTTGCATTTTCATTTTCCGGCGAAAGCCAAATAGCGGCGTTCCCTGCAAAATTCCGCATTCCGTTTACAATCTGCCCCTCATGAACCTTTTTCAATTTAGGGCTTTCGCAAACACCGTCAAAATTTGAATAAGCGGCTACGGCCCTTTTCCATTCCTCCGCCGTAGGCAATCTTTTTTTGGCCCATTTAGAGTAAGCCACGGCATCCTTCAAGCTAACCGAAAGCACCGGGTAGTCATCGTAATCCCTGTTTTTCGCAAGCGCCGGAATTTCCCGCCCTGTTTCTTCGCAAAATTTTCTGTATTCCCTGTTGCTAACCTCATTCACATCCCAAATAACCGAGTTCATTTTATAATCATTCCTACTAACCTTCTTGTGAAAAGCGAAATCCGCATGGACTCCGAAATAGAACCCAAAGCCTCTGCCTTCCCCCAAAATGGCAAGCGGAATCGCTATTTCCAAAGAAAATCTATTGCCCACCTGCAACAAGGCACCCGGCTCCACAGAAAGCAAATGGCTTTTCACAGGCAGGGAAATTTGCTCCC
>JAISSJ010000120.1 GCA_031273195.1 Candidatus Fibrimonas sp. | reverse complement strand
CGTGAGTGTGTGTGTGTGTGTGTGTGTGTGTGCGTGTGTGAGTGTGTGTGTGTGTGTGGGGTGTGGGGGGGGGGGGTGTGGGGGGTGGGTGGGGGTGTGGGGGGGGGGGTGGGTGGGGGGGGGGGGGGGGGGGGGGGGGGGGGGGGGGGGGGGGGCAAGACAATATTGTACTGTACATACAAGGTATGCCTTGTTTTAAAAATACACCACCCCCGCCAGCACGGTATATACCCGTACAGGCTTGTTCTGGGGGCCTAGAAGTGTATTTTTGCATCTCTAATAAGTAAATATAGCAAATTTCAAAGCAAATGTCAAGTTTTTTGAATTTTTGCCGTTTTTTCACGATTTTGGGCGGTTTTTAAGCGTTTTTTGGGTAAAAGGGAGCTTGGGGAGGAGGCTATTTAGGGCAAATATGCCCAGCTTACGCTGGATTTCCCCTTCAAGGTTACCGGGTTGTCGGAGGCGGAGGTTGAGGGGTTGGTTATGGAAATTTCAGATATAGAAAACTTTTGCGGTTTTGTCAAGGGACGGCCGTTATTTGGTGTAGGGGCAGACCTGCGTGTCTGCCCCTCTTTGCGGGGACATTTGCCCAATTCGCCACGTCGTTTGCCCTGTTTTGCGATGATCACCGCAAACGGGCAGACACGCAGGTCTGCCCCTACTAAAACATCGCCCTTATCAAAAGAGATACCCCGCCCAAATTCCATGAATCTAAAATACCGTTCTTATCGCTGGACTTAACCTCAAGGCTCAAATACCCCATTTCGCCCCAAATGGAAAAACCCTCCCATTCCCAAAAGCGATAACCCAAAAATACCCCATAACCGCTTCCAGAAGGGTCAAAATCCGCTGCCGCCTTGCCCCAAGAAGTGTAAATTTCCGTACCGGGAAGCATCCAGTAATAACGAAAAAACAAGCTGAAATAATCACCTTCCTTTAGCGAAATCAAATCCGGGGAAATCAGCAAGCGGTATTCCGCAAAAAGAGGAAAGGCTTGCAATACATATTTAAAATTGTTGGGTTCGCTATTCTTATCTGTTATAATAACCGATTCATTATCATATAAAAAACCTGCCCCCAAACCCAAGGAGTGAATTTCGCTAAACTGCCATATTATGCCTGCCGTTATGGGAAATGACAAATTCACGGTTTGAAATTCCTGCTTTATCGGTAATGTGCCAACAGAATCTTCCGAATAATCATTTAAATATTCAGCAAATTTGGTATCTAAAAGAGCATTGAACTTTGAGCGATCCTTAAAATTTATAAACTGTGCCCCGACTGATACAAAAAAGTGAAGTCCGCGTTTTATTTTTGCGGAATCTGCGACGACCGTTGTATCAATGAGAACCGTATCCGCATGGATTGTATCTGCAACGCTTATCGTATCAACAACGCTCATTGTATCAACAACGCTTATTGTATCAGCAACGCCTATTGTGTCAATAACGCTTATTGTGTCTGCGTAGGTTGTGTCTGCACGGGCTACTCCCAAGCACAAAAAGATGAAAAGAATTATCGCATTTGCTATTTGCCCTCTCAGCCACTCTTCGCCATAAACCGGAACTTTAAATTCCTTTGCTTTTTCCAGCTTGCTCCCCGCATTCTCGCCTGCCAATACCCATGATGTTTTTTTGCTGACGGAACCGCTCACTTTTGCACCGTTTGTTTCTAAAATGGTCCTTGCCTCTTCCCTGTCCATGGTTGGCAAAGTTCCCGTTAAAACCACTGTTTGGCCGGCAAAAAGGGTGCCACTGGTGCCTTTATACTCGGTGTTTATGCCTATCTCCTTTATTTTTTCCAGACAATCCTCACCCAAGGGGGAATGGAAAAACTTGTAAACGCTCTCCGCAATTCTTTCACCAATGCCATTTATGTTTTCCAATTCCTTTTTTTCCGCCTTTGCAACAGCATCCAGGGTTTTAAAATGCTTTGCCAAAATTTTCGCCCCGTTCACCCCAACATAGCGAATGCCAAGTGCCGCAAGCAATCTCTCCAAACTGTTACCCTTGCTCTTTTCAATACCCTCCATCACGGTTTGAGCACTCTTTTCCGCCATGCCGTCCAAAGCCGCCAAATCCTCTTTTTTCAACTTGTAAATATCCCAAACTTCCTTTACCATGCCCTTGCTCAAAAGCATTTCTATAAGAGCCTTGCCCAAATGTTCTATTTCCATAACCTTGCGGGAAACAAAATATTCCAAAAATTCCTGCAATTGTGCTCTGCATTGTAAATTTTCGCAACGCAAATCCACGCCTTCCTTTACAAGCTTTTCGCCGCACTCCGGGCAAAATTCCGGTTCCTCTAAGGGCTTTGCATCAAAGGGTCTCAACTCGGTTTTAATGTCAACAATCTGCGGGATTATTTCTCCGGCCTTTTCAACTCCGGCTAAATCGCCTATTTGCAAATTCAATCTTTTTATTTCGTCAAAATTGTGAAGGGTTGCCCTTTTCACGGTTGTTCCGCCCAGCAAAACCGGTTTTAAGTTCGCAACCGGGGTGATTTTTCCGGTACGCCCAACTTGAATGTCAACGCTCAAAACTTCCGAATACGCCCGCTCCGCCTTGAATTTATAAGCTATTGCCCAGCGAGGTGCTTTTGATGTTCTGCCGGCCTCTTTTTGCTGAGAAATGCTATTAACCTTCACCACCATTCCGTCTATGTCAAAAGGCAATGTTTTACGCCGCTTGTCAAAATAATCCCTGGTCTCCAAAATCCCCTGCACGCAGTCCTTCACAAAATATTCAAAAACCTTGAAACCTGTCTTTTTTAGGAATTCTAAATCTTCGCTGTGAGTTGAGAGTTGAGAGCTTAGAGTTGAGAGTTTTTGGTATGCGAAAAATCTTAGATTTCTTTTTGCGGTTTCCTGCGGGTCTTTCAGCTTCAAGCCCCCGGCTGCGGTGTTCCTTGGATTTGCATAAGGGGGTTTGCCTTGAGAAATCAGTTCTTCGTTTAATTTTTCAAATGTGGAATGTTCCATATACACTTCGCCGCGAACTTCAAGTTCGCCGCTCGGAGCATTTGCCAGAACTTGCGGAATATCCTTTATGGTTTTTATGTTTGAGGTTACATCATCGCCGGCTTCGCCATCGCCGCGTGTAAGGCCGCGAACAAGTTTTCCGTCCTTGTATAAAAGCGACATGCTCAAACCGTCTATCTTTACTTCGCACACATATTCAATTTGCCCCTCAATAAGTCCATGAAGCTGGCGTTCCCAATCCAGCACATCTGCTTCGTTGTAAGTGTTTGCTATGGAGAGCATGGGAATTTTATGGGGAATGCGTGCAAAATCGCTTGAGCTTTCTTTTCCCACAATTTGCGTTGGGGAATCGGCCTGTTTGAATTCGGGGAATTTCTTTTCCAAAGCCTCAAGTTCCTTTAAGGCCGCATCAAATTCAAAATCGGAAAAAAGAGTTCTCTCGCCTTCGTAATACAGGCTATTTGCCTCTTTGAGCTTAGAGGTCAGTTCATTGATTCTGTCAAGTTCGTTGGGCATAATAAACAAGTCCAAGTTAGAAAATTGAAAATAAGTTTTCTATATTTGATATAAATTTGACTTTCTGGAGAAGGAAATGAGCGTAAATGATAAAAAAGTATGGAATATACATACCAAACTAATAGTTATTTTGGTTTGTTTAACTATTTTTCCGCTACTTACATTCGTAACCTATTCCCTGCTTCAAAGTCATAGCATTATTGACCAGGTAAAGCGAGCAGCCCTTGAAAATTCAACAAATTCCTTAAATGCCGGTGCAGTAGAAAGCATAGAGAGAATGACTACGGATTTTGCCAAAAGCCTTGCCGATTTTCTATATGAGCGGGACGGGGACATTCGCTATCTCGCAAAAATAGCCAATTCGTTAAACGGCGATATCAATTCCATTGAAAAAGCCTATTCCACTTTTGTTCGCTCAAAAACAAAAAGAGCAGTTGCACAAACCGAGTGGATTCTCTCGGAAGACGGCAGCTATTGGATTAGCAAAGATACTTCCGATATGTCCGGTTCCATAGGCAAAAGCAGCAATAAAGACAACAACGACTCCGTAAACGGAGCAACCTTCCACCCAATAGCGGCAGACGGCTTGAAATACATAGATATTCCCCTGTATGATGAAGTCACGTTTATCGGGCTGGACGGCAATGAAAAGATCAAAATCGGAACGGCAGACAGTCCAAATTCCGGCAAGATTCGCTATGCAAACTATTTTAAAACCGGCGACCTGAAAGACGTGTCTCAAAAAAGCAATACTTTTATTCAAGCGGAAACATATTATCCCGCCCTTAAAGAATTGACCGGCGAAGAAGGCAGCGACATTTATGTATCAGATGTTATAGGTGCATACGTAGGCTCTAATTATATAGGCATGTACACAGAGCAAAATCTGGAGAAAGCCTCTGAGGAGCGGGGCTACGAAATAGAATACATGCCGGAGGAGCAGGCTTTTGCCGGCAAAGAAAATCCTGTCGGAAAAAGATTTGAGGGAATAGTACGCTGGATAAGCCCGGTTTATGCAAACGGCGAAAAAATAGGATATGTAACCCTTGCCTTGAATCACGACCATATAATGGGATTTGTGGATAACAAAACTCCCATGAAGGAAAGATACACCGAGCTTTCAAGTGCTTATGAGGGCAACTACTCATTTATATGGGATTATCAAAGCAGGAGCATAGCCCATCCACGCCATCACTCCATTTACGGTTTTGACCCGGAAACGGGCGAAGAGCAAATTCCCTGGCTGATGACAACGGAGTACAATATGCTTTTGGAAAAAAGCGGTATTTCAGAGGAACAGGCAAAAGAGATGACCCCGGAGCAAAGATTTGCCGCATTGAAAGACAACTGGAAAAACCTGACAAACAAAGCGGCAGATGAAACGGGAAAACCGGTTTATGATTTGATAATGGAAGTTCCAACCTTCAAAGACCAGAAAAGAACAGACCCGGAAAAGCCAGACCCGGAACACACGCCTGCACCGGATTTAACAAGGCTGGGTTTTGTAGGTTTAGACGGAAGATATTTGAACAACGCTCCGCAGTGTACAGGTTGGCTGGACTTAACGAGGAACGGCGGCTCCGGTTCCTTTTACATTCTCTGGAGCGGAATTTACAAATTGAACACCGCCGCCGCTATCCCTTATTACACAGGGCGTTATGCACCCAGCGAGGAAAATAATCATTCCAAAGTAGGTTTCGGATTTGTTGCCGTAGGCTCCGGCATAGAGAGTTTTACAGAACCGGCAAGAGAATCGGCGGAAGTGATGGATAGCTTTCTCAAAGAGGTGAGGAAAAAAGTGATAAAATATACCGTTTTCTCGCTTTTCACATTGCTCATAATTGTTATAATCGTCTCTTTTATAATGTCTAAATGGCTTTCGGCAAACATAAATTCCCTTTTGCAGGGCATAGCCAAATACCGCACCGGCTGGCGGCAATATCGTTTTAATTCCAAGAGGAACGATGAATTCGGCGAGCTTGCCAACTCCTTTGACATGCTCGCGGCAAACATAGAGCAAAACACTTCTTACTCAATTGTAATAACAGACATTGGAAAAAGCATAATCTATGTGAATCCGGTAGGTTTGTCCCTGTATAAAAACGAAACTTTGGAAAACTTGATAGGCAAGCCCTATTCAAAATACAGTCTGTATCCGGAAAAAACCGAATACGACCCGTTTTACGCCTACGAAAGCGGAATAGAGGCCTCTACTTACCATGATAAAACAACCGATATCTATATAAGGGGCAAAGCCATGCCGCTTTTAGACAGCAACAACTCAAAAATCGGTTACATAATAGAATCTTATAATGTAACGGAAATTGAAAAGCGAAACGGTATTTTGGAAGAACAGCGGGACAAACTTGCGAAAACACAGATAGATTTAAAAGAGGCTCTGCTAAAAGCCGAAGAAGCGACCAACGCAAAAAGCATATTCTTGGCAAACATGAGCCACGAAATTCGCACCCCGCTAAATGCGATAATAGGCTTTTCCGAAGCGGAACTCATGAACAAATTGCCGCCGAGCACTGTAGGGAACATAGAGAAAATTTACAATTCCGGAAAAATATTGCTGAGTATAATAAACGATATTTTAGACATATCAAAAATAGAAACCAGCAAAATTCAACTAAATCTTTTAGAATTTGACTTGCCGAGCATTATAAACGATTCCATTACCATGAATTTAGTGCGCATAGGCGATAAACCCATAAGGCTGAGTGTTATAGTGAGCGAAAATCTTCCGCAAAGGCTATATGGAGACGATTTGCGGCTAAGGCAGATCTTCAACAATCTGCTTTCAAATGCCATAAAATATTCAAACAGCGGAACAGTTACCTTCTCCGTAGAATCCAAACTTGAAAAGGTATCCGAAACGGAAACTGTTTGCAACTTGAGCTGTTATGTTCAAGACATGGGAATAGGAATTTCCGAAGAAAATCTGCAAAAGTTATTCGTCGATTACCAAACGGTGAGTATGCAAGCCCACCGTAACACAACCGGAACCGGGCTGGGCCTTGCCATCAGCAAGGAGTTAATTGAATTGATGGATGGAGAAATATATGTGGAGAGCAAACTGAACAAAGGGAGCAAATTCTCGTTTTACGTAAAAATCAAGGTTGTAGATGAGAATCCCATTGGCGAAGAAATTGCCCAGAACCTGATGTCTTTAAAATACATAAATTCCCGGCACAGAAAAAAAGAGACTTTCCTGTTTGAAGAAATGCCGTACGGGCGAATATTAATAGTTGATGATGTTACTACAAATCTTGAAGTTGCCAGAGTGCTTATGGAACCGTATAAAATGAACATTGATATTGCCAAGAACGGCTACGAGGCTTTAAATAAGGTTAAGGCGCAAAAGAAAAATTACGATGTAATATTCATGGATTACATGATGCCGGAAATGGACGGCATTGAAACAACAAGGCTCATTCGCGAATCCGGTTACAAAGGCACAATAGTTGTTTTGACGGCGAATGCCGTTGTTGGAGCAGACAGGATGTTCAGGGAAAACGGATTTGACGATTTTATTTCAAAGCCAATAGATATAAAGGAATTAGACGCAATTTTAAAGAAATATGTTCGCAACACCGAAAAGGAAACTTAATGGACAATACAAGATTTGAACTTGTGACCTCTGCCGTGTGAAGGCAGCGCTCTAAACCAACTGAGCTAATTGTCCGGGCTTGAATTTGTCCTTAATATAGAAAAAAATTCCTACGTCGGTTTTCTGTAAACGGTAGTTGTGCCGAACCATTCAATTTTAAAATCGTCGTTTAAACCATACATGTTTTCCGTAGAACCCAGCAGCAAATATCCGTTGGGGGCGAGCATTTGAAATAATTGGGCGAGTATTTTACGCTTTACTTCGTCTGTAAAGTATATGAGAATATTGCGGCAAAATATGACATCAAAGGAGCCTATATTCTCAAAAGGCTCAAGAATGTTAAAAGCCTTGAATTCCACAATTTTACGAATATTGTCTTTTATCACATAAAAATCTTTTTCTTTTATAAAGTACCTGTCCAATGCTTCGGGAGTTAAACCGCGAGCCACATCGAATGGCTCATATGCGCCTTCTACGGCTTTTGCCAAAACTTTGGTGGAAATATCCGTGCCTAAAATTCCAAAATCCTCCAGAACAACCAAACCCATGCCTTTCGTATTAACCTCGTCGGCAATAGTCATCGCCATGGAATAAGGCTCTTGCCCGGTGCTTGCGGCAACACTCCACATCCTGACCTTTGCTCCTCTGCGCTGATAAGAACGCTCCTTGCGTTGCCTTACACGCTCAAACATATCGGGCATTATTTTTTCCCTGAATACCACGTATGGATGCTCGTCTCTAAAAAACGAAGTTTCGTTTGTGGTCATGGCATTTATTATTTTTTCGCGCATTAAAAAATTGACTGTTCCGGAATTCAGTTTTCTGGTTAAATCGGAAAAGGAGCCGCAGCCAAGTTCATCTAAAATGGGTTTTAAACGGTGCTCAACCAGATATTCCTTGTCGTCCCCTAAAACAATTCCGCATACGTCAAAAATATATCTGACAATAACATTATAATCTTCCTTGTTCATAAAATTGTTCGGGTTTCACTCTTTAGATAATTTCCTATAAATGGTAGTTGCCCCGTATCTTTCGGTTGTGAAGTCATTGTTCAAGTTATACATATTCTCTGCCGAACCCAAAAGCAAATAACCGTTCGGAGCAAGTATTTGATAGAATTGAGAGAGAATTTTTCTTTTGGCGTCATCCGAAAAATATATCAGAATATTGCGGCAGAATATAACATCAAAGGAGCCTATTTGCGTAAAAGGGTCTTGAATGTTAAAAGCCTTGAATTCCACTATCTTGCGGATTTT
>JAISSJ010000113.1 GCA_031273195.1 Candidatus Fibrimonas sp. | reverse complement strand
ACTCTTACAAGAACAACTGTAATTTTATCCTCTTTTTCGTAATAGTGTATCCTGACATCTCCACCAGCCGAAATAGAACTGAATCCCTTGTAATTTCCTTGCAAAGCATGATTTCTTAGAATAGGATTATATTTATTTTCCAAAAATAATTTTAATGCGGCATCAATTTTTTCTTGAGTTTTTCTTGGTAAATTTGAATATTCTTCTGTAAATTTTTTCGTTAATTCCAAAATCATTTTTTAAGTCCATCCAAATAATTAAAAACATCTTCATTGGAATTAAAACGAAAAATATCCCTGTCATTTTCAATATCTTCCCTTGCTTCATCCAAACTTCTTGCCAATTCATCGTTTAAAACATTTTTTTTACTTTTTTCCGCCCTGGACTTTAAGACCGGATCTATTTTCGCCTGAACAGTAGCCGTTGCTGTCATTATAGTCTCCTATACGCAAATATACGATAAAATATAAAAAAATTTACTACATTCCCAAAAATGTCAGATTACTATTCCAAAGAATACCCCCAGGCTATAGATGCCGAAATGTGGCTTTTGGGCGGTATTTTGCAAGACCCCAAGTCTTTGGGCGAAATTTCGCTCATTATAAAGAATGGGGCGGCATTTTATTTGGAAAAGAATCAGGCCGTGTGGAATGCTATGCTTGCGCTTTACAAGGAAGGCGCCCCTATAGATCCGTTGACCATTGCCAATGTGCTGGAAAAAGAGGGCAAGCTGGCGCAGGTAGGTGGCAAAGACTACATTTTCTCGCTTATGGAATCCGTTCCCAGCGCGGCAAATGCGGATTATTATGCGGGAATACTCCTTGACAAATTCATTTTGCGCAGCCTTATCTCCTCTTCCAACGAAACCATAAAGGAATCTCTGGCTCCGGCTGCTGTTGGCGAAGATGTTTTGGAATCTGCGGAAAAACGGATTTATGACTTGGCTACCGGCCAAATAAAGGAAAACGCCTTGCCTTTTGGCGAAATTTCTCACAAGGTTTTCAGCAAACTTGCAGTGCTGCAACACAATGAACTCTCCGGCTGCCCAACCGACTTTGCGGAATTGGACAGTTTGACAAACGGATTGCAAAGGGCAGACTTGATAATTCTGGCGGCAAGGCCCTCAATGGGAAAAACCGCCCTTGCACTCAATATTGCCGCAAATGCGGCAAAGCGTGGAAAAACCGTGCTGTTCTTCAGTTTGGAAATGAATGCCGAGCAGTTGGTGATAAGGGTGCTGAGTTCAATAGCGGAAATTGACCAGAGCAAAATACGGCATGGGAAGATGACTTCGGAAACAATAAAGCGATTGCAGGCAAATGCAAAAGAAATAGAGAATATGCCGCTTTTCATAGACGATTCAAGCGAAATGCGCGCTTTTGACCTGCTTTCAAAATGCAGGGTGTTCAAAAGAAAGCACAACAACAATCTTGATTTGGTGGTGGTGGATTATCTGCAAATGATGAAGGTTAGGGGAGATGCGGAGAACAGGGCGGTTGGCGTTGCGGAAAATTCCCGTATGCTGAAAGTGCTTGCGAAAGTGCTTGAAGTTCCGGTTCTGGCTCTTGCCCAGTTGAACCGAAAAGTGGAAGACCGCCACACCGGGGGCCGCCCGCAGCTTTCGGATTTGCGCGATTCCGGCTCCATAGAGCAAGATGCCGACATGGTTTGGTTTATTCACCGCCCCGCAAAGGAAAAGGAAAAAAAGAAAGGCAGCGATGGTTTTGAACTTACGGAAGAGGAAAAGCGCAGGGCATTTTTGATAATAGCAAAGAACAGAAACGGCCCTGTCACGGATATTGAACTTGAATTTTACGGCGAATTTACTACATTTAAAAACCATATGCGTACATATGCGGTGCATCCGGACGAGGTACATGATTTTAGCGGGAATTATCAATGAAGAACGGAGCCGCTTCACTGATACTCTCGCCGATTCGCAATTTGGGCGAGACGTTTATTGACGGTATCACCGCTATCGGTGAAGTTGTGGTTCTCTTTCTTTCCACGTTGAAAAGGCTTCCGTTTTTGCCTAAGGTTATGAATTTAACCATAAAGCAAATGGTTTCCATAGGCGTTTCCAGTTTGCCGCTTTTGTTTGTCACATCCATTTTCACAGGCATGGTTGCAACCGTGCAGTCGGAGTATCAGTTCAGGAATCTGGTTCCGGACAAGTTTGTGGGCACCGCTGCGTGTAAAATGATTTTGATTGAGCTTGGGCCTATTTTAACCGCCTTGGTTATGGCGGGCCGTGTGGGGAGCGCTCTCGCTGCGGAAATAGGCACCATGAAGGAAAAAGAGGAGTTGGCGGCTTATGAGGTTTTGGGGTTAGACCCTTTGCGTTATTTGGCCTTGCCTAGATTTGTCGCTTTTTTTGTAATGCTTCCCGCCCTTAGCGTTATATCAAACTGCCTTGCGCTCATAGGCGGCTGGATTGTTTGCGTTCTCGCATTGGACATCACAAGCTACACTTATTATACGGGTATGCAATATATGTTTGACATCAGGGATTTGTTTTCGGGGGTATTGAAATCTTTTGTGTTCGGAACCCTGATTTATCTTTTGGGTTACTATTGCGGATTGAAAGCAGGCGCAGGCGCAAAAGGCGTTGGTTTTGCCACAATGAATGTGGTAGTGAGTTCATGCGTCTCCATTTTGATCTTTGACTTAATAGTAGCGATGCTGATATTTAATTGACAATAACCGATAACTCTCAATTCTCAACTCTCAACTCTCAACTCTCAACTAAAACACAGCGTTGCATTTTCTAATTTCCCCTAAACAATGTTTCCCCGAACGGCAATAGTAGCAGCGTTCCTGCTGTGGGTTGGTTTTTGCTTTGCAGAACCGGAAGATTCCGTTACAAGAAGCCGTGTTCGGTATATTCCTCTGCCGCCGCAAACAGAACCGCTTAACAGTTTGCTCCCGCAAAAGGGAATTTCAGACGGTATGCCGCTAAATACGGCTAAACCGGTTATAGTGTATGAGCACGGAATAGATTTTGAAAGCAGGTCCAGCATTATACAGGCTGGGGTTGCAAACAGCATGAACAAAAGCACTACGCCGCTTTGGAATGCCTATTACCCGGAGCTTGCGGATTACTCAATGGATATGTTTGACATAGGGCTTAACAGGCTCTGGCTGAACTCCCTTATAGGGCAAAGAGGCGGCGGGGCAGACGACCCGGAAGAAGGCTCTCTCTTTAACATATCGCTCCCTATGAAAATACCGGCTTGGATGAAGGATTTTGGTTTTGACCGCCCGCAGTTGTTATTGCAGGGTACAATGGATATTCGCTTGCACGGCATAGGCGTTCTGGACGATGCGCCCGGCAGCGTGGAAAACAGTTTGTGGCCCTCGCCAACACTCTCTTATGTTCCCAGCTTTATTGTGCAGGGAAAAATCGGCAGGAACATTACGGTTGAATTGAACAACACAGAGGGCGGCCTCGGTGTGAGAAACAGGGTTCGCATAGTTTATGCGGAGGCTACGCCCGGCGAATTTGAAGACTACGTTTTGCAAAGGCTGGAAGCGGGAAACACCTCTTTGAGTTTAGCCGGTACGGAACTAACGGGTTATGCGGAGCAGCATCAGGGTTTGTTCGGAATAAAAGCGGACTGGAAACTCGGCAACTGGCAATTAACCACAATAGCCTCGCAAGATGCCGGTAGCCAGGAGAGCTACACCATAAGAGGCAAAGACGAGAGCACGGAATTTCAAATTCAAGACAAGCAGTTCACCGACCACAAATATTATTTTTTAACGCAAAGTATGCGCAATGCCTATATAAATGCGAAAATAAACGGCAGTATGCCGCCGCGCTGGAACTTAACGGGCTTAAAGATTTACAGAAGAAGCCAGCTCAACAATAAAACAAACACAATAGATGTGGTTGGCATGTATTTGCCGCCGGGGAGCAGCACTCCCGTGAGAATCCAGGGTTTGCCGCTGGTGGAAATGCAAAGCGGAACTGATTATGTTTTTGATGCAAATACCGGAATTTTGCGGCTAAAGAGCGGGGCAGCGGGAACGCTTATAGCTGCTTCTTGGAGCGGAGACGGCACAAACCGCCCGACATCTGCGGTTAGAAGCGGGGTAGGGCATGAGGTTGTGCTGATTCAGTACGATGGCTCTACCGATAATTTAAAGGACATTGAAAAATTGATGTTGAGGAATACTTACAACGTTGGGGTTTCTTCGGAGAACTCAAACAATTTTATTTTGAGAATGAAAGACCGTTCAAGGAATGCGGTTGATTTTTTGAAAACTCTGGGTGTTGCGGATTCTGTGACCGGAGTTATTCTAACAAACGATGTATCTATTTTTCTGAAAGAAGGCAGCGAATATACCGGGGATATGCGGTTGCCTTGCCGGGATATAAGCTGGTACAGGCGAAACGGTTTTTCAAATCCGGAAACGGTGGCGAGAGACCGCTGTTTGGAACCTTTTAGAAATGTGGATTCTTCTTCGTCAATGGCTTCGCTTTATACAATGTCAGTTAATAGTTTGAGAAGCCTTTACCAGTTTCGCTATTATTTTGAGGCTGTGGGAAAACGCAGGCGTTCAAGCATAAGCGTTAGGGATCCCAGCAGCAGTTATTCGGTGAGCGGCGGCGGGTGTTTGGACATTGCTCCGAACTCGGAAAAATTGAAGGCTGGTTCGGAAGTGCTGGTGAGGGATGTAGATTACCAGGTGAATTATGAGCTTGGGCAAATTGAATTGATAAGCGAGCGGGCTTTGGACCCTAACAAGGAGATAACGGTTAATTTTGAATGCGAACCTCTTTTTGAACTTCAGAGCAAACTGCTTTTGGGTGCGAGGGCGGAATATCCTTTTAAAAAATTCTCCGAAGGTTCAATATTTGGCTTAACCGCCCTTTACAAGAATCAAAGCGTTACCACGGAAAATCCAAGACTTGGCGGCGAACCTTTTTCCGGGCTTTTGCTGGGAACAAATTTGCGTTTAAGGGACAGTTCCCAAATAATGGATAAGATTATAAACGGGGTGCCCTTTATAGATTCAAAGGAAAAATCGAGATGGAGCCTTGAGGGCGAATTTGCCGCAAGCTACCACAACTCAAACACAAGCTCAAGAAAATCCGCCTTGATAGACGACTTTGAATCCAGTGCTTTGAATTTGCAGTTTCCGCTTTACAGGCTTATGTGGTATAAGGCAAGCCCTCCGGGTGGCGTTGAAAGCGACAAGTTTAAAGGGACATTCATAGAACATCTGGATTACAAACATGCCGGCGAGTTTGTTTGGCACAGCAATACCTCCATGCGTTACCGTCAAATTTACACGCCGGTGGGGAACAGCGATGTGGATAACAGGGAAATCACGATTTTGAGTTTTCGCTTGCGGCCCAACGATAATTTGAGCGGAAAGAGCTGGGGCGGAATTATGCGGCCCAACGGCATTTATTATCAGGATTTATCGCAAAAAAGATATATAGAAGTTGTGGTTAGGGGAAATGTGGGTTCCTTGTATGTTGACCTGGGTTCCGTGAGCGAAGACATAAGCCTGAACGGTTTTGAACCGAATGGGAGGTTGGATTCCGAAGCCGACCCCGGTACCACAATGCCGCTTCACGATATGGGTTTGAGTTATGGGCGCAGTGGCGAAACGGAGGAATACGGAAAGTTGAAGATTTGGGATTGCCGTTATGCGGAGTGCAGAGAAACAACCATAAGCGCAACAAATGCAAATGCGGATGTGTCAAGGGATAAATTTGACCCGAATCTTGTTGATTTAAACGACCCTCCGCCTCAGATAAACGGAACAAGGGGCAATGCGGGCGAGAGGTCTTTTGACACCGAAGATATAAACCGCAACGGGCAGTTGGATACGGAGGTTCGTTTTGTGCGCTACAGGATAGATTTATCCACGGAAGACCCTTTAAAATTTGAAAAGCTGCAAAACGGCTGGCGAAGATTTCGCATTCCCCTGGACCAGTTTGACACTATAGTTTCCGGCACGGGAACGGCTCTGAATGATATTTTGGCAGAAGCCATTTTCACAAGGCTTTGGTATGGAAATTTAGGCCCCGGCATTGCGGAGGGCAGAACTCAAATAGCGGATTTTAAAATTGTGGGAAACGAATGGCTGGAAAGTTCGGGCAGCAATGAATTCGGTATTATTTCAAACCCCATTACCGAAAACGTAACCGGTGGGGTAAACGGAAATATTTACGCACCCGGCACGGTTGTTGTTCCCGATAGCAATTACTTGAAAATCCAGGTTATAAACAACCGCGATAATGCCGGTTTTTATTTCACCTCTCCCAATACCCCTAAGGAAAGGGATACGGAAACAAATGCCATTTTAAAAGAGCAGAGCCTGTTGCTGGAATACGGCGGCTTGCATCCGGGGCAAGAAGTTAGCGCAACAAGATTTTTTGACAATGAGGTTAAGGATTTGACCTCCTATAACAATATAAAGATGGAAATACACTACGAAACCAAGGCTGCAAGAACTCCTATCAGATTTGCATTGCAGTTTGGGCGAGGTGGATTGGACGGCAGCCAGGATTATTACGAATGGTCATTTAAGCCTGTTAAAATTGAGTGTTCGGCTACGGAAAGAGTTCAGGATTGCCACGAAAAAAACTGGAAGGCGAATGCCTTTTCGCTGCCGCTTTCCGAATTTTCAAATTTGAAAGTGGGCAGAACCGCTCCGTTCCTGAAACCTGTGGAAAAGGATTTGGGCGGCAACAGAGGGGAAAAAATAAAAATTGTAGGAAACCCCTCAAACAGCAATGTAAACTGGATGCGTTTGGTTGTTATAGCAGATGATGGCGCTTCTTTGGAAGATTTGGAAGGAACTTTTTGGATAAACGATTTGCGCCTGACCGGCATAAACAATGAATGGGGCTATGCTACCAGGTTGCACGGCCAACTGGATTTTTCGGATGTGTTTTCCGTTTCGGGCGAACTTCGCTATCAAGACGGAAATTTTGCAACTCTCAAAAGCGAGGAGAAAAGCCCTAAGCCTACACTCAGCGAAGCGAATACCAGATTGGATGTAAACGGAACCGCAAGCCTGAACGTAAATAAATTTTTCAATGATGACTACGGTTTGCGCTTGCCCTTTGGAATAGGTTACAGCTCCACCACGCTCCGCCCATATTTAAAACCCGAAGACGATATAAACCTTAGCCACGATAACGCTTTTGACATGTTCGGAGATTTGGCTACCGTTGACTTGGAGATAAAGAATTTGCAGGAAGAAGAAGCCTTGCGGCAGGCTTCGGAATCAAAGGGGTACCAGAGTTTTTCACGCACAAAAACACTGTCAATGGGCTTTAGCAAGGATTACACAAAAGACGACAATATTTTTCAGGAAATTTTCAGCCAGGTTTTTTTGGAACGCCCCGCATTGAATTATTCTTATAGCGAAACCGAGCGGCGTTCCTCAAGAATTGCAGACAGTTCCTATCAATACAACACGGTTCTGGAATACAAGCTGGGAACTTTTGAGCGAAGCAATATCTACCTGTTCGGAAATAAGAGCTTGCCGGTTGAATTGTGGCCCAGCACCTTTGATTTAACCCTGATGGATTTGGCCTACAACAGGAATGCAAGCCAGGAGCGAGACCCGAATTTTTTAGACCCGCAGGTGGAAAAGATAACGAATTTCACAACGGATTTAAGGCACAAGGCGGATGTTCGCTGGAACATTTTTCCGTTCTTGAGCGTTAACTACACTTTGGACATCAATCGTGATATGTATGGCGGCGGAGACAGGCAGGCTTTTGTGAAGGAAGATTTTTTCAGTACGGACGGGCAAGGCGGCTTGTTTGCCAAGAATTTCATATTTGACCACGACCACTCCGATAGAAGAATTTATGTGACGGATTATTCCTATCGGTATCCGATTGATACGCTGCATAACGATT
>JAISSJ010000144.1 GCA_031273195.1 Candidatus Fibrimonas sp. | reverse complement strand
TTTTTATTTTTGTGTTTAAGCGCTTTGTGCCTTGTTTTTTCGGGAAAATGGAAATACATCGCTATAGCCGCCCTGCTCTTTGCCCTCGCTAATTGGGTTCGCCCGCTTGCCATAATATTCCTTTTTGCCTCTGCTGTGTATTTCTTTATTATAAAAGCTAAATTTTACAATTATATCGCTTTGCTCATCCCATACATACTTGCACTTTTTATTATCGGAACGGCAACAGAAAAGAAAATTGGTTATTTTGTTTACCAATCCACAACCGGCGGATTCAATCTTTTAATGACCTCTAATGATAACGCCACCGGAGTAGTCGTTTTTCCTTCTTCTAACGATACTATCACCTTTTTTGAAAACCATGAAAAAACAACCTTTGAGGAAAAGGATTTTATTTGGAGGGAACGTTCCTTTAAATGGATTAAAGAACATCCCGCAAAATTCGCCTATTTATATTTTAGGAAAATATTTCTTTTATATGCTAATGATTCTTGGCCTTATGCATCGCATTTTTACTGGGATTCTGGAATCACTAAGCACGGACATACTGGTATTTTAAAGGAAAAGATTATGATTATAAAAGTATTAAGGAATTCTTCGCTGTCAATTCCCTATTATTTGGTATTTTTATTTTTCCTTTATGCGCTGTATGCCCATCGCAAGGAAATTTTTAGTGTTAAATCCATATTTCTTGTAATATTAATAACCGGTACCATCATCACTTGCATTTTTCCCGCTATGTCGCGTTATCACTATCCATTCATATTCGTCATAATAATTTATGGAGCTTGGGGAATTGATACTTTGCTCAGGCGAGATTAAAAAACTTTCTATATTTGTCTAATGCCTCAAAAGGATTTCAACATCGCCGGTCCCTGCAATTCAAGCAGTCATTATAAACTTTATGTTAGGCATTATTCTTTTTATCCAAGCATTACGGGAACCGTGCTATATGCAATTCTTCGGAAAGGCGAATTATAAGGAAAAGCAAGAAAAATGATTTCGGTTTGCATGGCCGCATATAACGGCGAAAAGTATATAGAAGAGCAGGTAAAGTCTATTTTGCCACAACTTGCGGAAAACGATGAATTGATTGTTTCTGATGATGGTTCTGCCGACAGCACTTTGAAAATCCTAGAATCCTTTGACGACTGCCGAATTAAAATTTTTCATCACAATAGAAATTTGATTGGCAAACATCCTTTTTATCCTGCCACCAGAAATTTTGAAAATGCTCTTTTGCAGGCTAAAGGCGATTATATTTTCTTGACAGACCAGGATGATATATGGCTGCCGAACAAAATTCAAACCATGCTGCCTTTCCTGAAAAAAGATAATTTGGTGATAAGCAATGCCTGGATAGTAAATGATAAATTGGAGAGACAAAGCAAATTAAGCGACTATATTCCTTTTAAAAAGGGGTTCATAAAAAATCTATATCGCAGCACAACACAAGGCTGCATTTGCGCATTTACAAAAAAAATCAAAGAATATATTTTGCCTTTCCCGGAAGGAATAATTATACATGATTTTTGGATTAGGCTGCTGGCAGAACTGAAATTTAATACGGTTTATATAGCAGAGCCGTTAATCTACTACAGAAGGCACGGCGAAAATCTCAGTGATTTGAAAAAAAGTAAAAATTCCGTGTTTTTTATGATTAAATACAGATTGGTGATGCTATATAACATTGCAAAGAGATTATATAGCCGAAAATGAAAAATCCCCTGTTCAGCATTTTGGTTTTAAACTACAACGGCAAACACTTGCTCCCCGATTGCCTAAACTCCATTTCGAACCAAAATTTCAACGATTATGAACTGGTCATTATAGACAATAATTCCGGTGACGGTTCTACAACATACATAAGGGAAAATTTCCCAAAAGCGAAACTCATGGAAAATCCCGAAAATTTCGGCTTTGCAAAGGGAAATAATGCCGGAATTAAAGTGTGCAAAGGAGAATGGATTTTCTTTTTGAACAACGACACGGTTTTAGAGCAAGATTGCCTTGAATTATTGTTTAAACATATTGAGAACAGAAAATCCGAACAGCTTGTTTTTGTGCCTCTTATGCTTAAAGCCGATTTTCCAGAATATGTAGATTCGGCGGGTGATATGCTTTATCCTTGGGGTTATGCTTATAAATATGAAAATGAATCTGCAAGCGAATTTTCCGAATTTAAGGAAATTAATTTTGCCTGTTGCGGAGCGGCAGTGTTTAACAGAGAATTGCTTGAAAAATTAAACGGTTTTGACGAAGATTTTTTTCTCTATTATGAAGATATAGATTTGTCTTTACGTGCCAAACGTTTAGGAGCAAAAATATTTTTGGTTCCGCAAGCAAAGGTTTTGCATAAAGGTTCGGCAACTGTGGGCAAAAAAAATTCGCATCGCCTGTACTATATAGAGAGAAATCGTTTTTGGACGAAACTGAAAAATTTTCCATTTTCAACATTGTTAAAGTATGCTCCGCATAGTTTTATTTGTTCTTTGTTTTCTTTAGCAATTTGGACAAAGAGGGGTTTTTTAGGTTCGTGGCTTAAATCTCGTTTTGCCATGATGTTTGGAATACCCAAAATGCTGAGAAAACGCAGAAAGATTTTTGCCGAATCAAAAATAAATGCAAAGGAATTTGAAAAATGGCTACGTAAAGAAAAATTTTTTAAATGGCTAAGAACACTTGTTTCTCCACCCATAAACATAAAAAGGCGCATCGCCCCCGACATTGAAAATCAAATCCAAAATGGAAACAGCGTGTTCAAATTCCCCAAATAGCTGTTTGTATTCGGGATAACCGGAATAATCCATCCATTCAAGTTTTATATTCCTGTCTGCAAAATGCTGCTCATTAATATAACTTTTTGCGGCTGGCCCTACCAAACAATGAGTTGCATCTGTTTTTTCCAGCAAATCCAACAACCTGTTTTCCTTTCTGCCTTGCAAATTAAATTCTCTGGAATCTCCGAATTTTGTTTTTATACTCAAAATTTCCGTACATATTCTTTTTATTAAATCTATATTCATATCCGATAAATTACCGTGAATTTCATTTAAATAAAAATCTTCAAAAAATTTTTCATATTCATGAAAAAACGGTGCTTTCTTGTAGAATTGCAGAATGTTTTGCCAATGTTTTCTTTGCCAGTCGTTATTTGTAATTTTCACATCGCAAATCAAACGATCCTCCGATTTTCCAACCGGAACGGACAACCATAAAAGACCATTGTCCGTTTTAATTTTATTCCTGCTCCTCCAATCCTCTTTTGTATATTGAACATCATCGTAAAATATAAATTCATCAACTTGCGAAATCATATCAAAATACCCCTTCCAGGGAATGTAATTGGACTGGCAAGCACCGATTTTTTTCATATCAATTCAACCCATAAGGAAAAGGTAGCAACTCCATCTTCTTAAAATCACTGTATTGTTTTTCATTTATTTCCTTGTCATATACCTTGCTCAAATCCTCGCAATTTATCAAGTCTGTTAAACGGCTTGCATATTTTTTCCCCTCAAAGAAATTCAAAAAATGCTCAAAATTCATTTCCGCAATCCGTTCTCTGCGTTCTCTGCTAAACAATAAATCCTCTATTCCCGCCTCCATATCCTGCACATTGTCAAACATATAAGGATAATCGGGAGCCAAGTATTCATGAAAGGAAAAGGCTATATTATCCCTGTTTATCTTCACCGCAAAGGGAACTTTTAAACTCATTAAATCTATCATTGTAAATGCGCTGCTAACCGGAAAACTGTCTATAAATACGTCTGCGCACTTAAAAAGCAATTTGAAATTCGGAGTGAAATTCAAGAGTTTGATTCTGTTTTTCACAGCGGAATTTTTAAAAATGGAATCAAAAATATTCCTATGTCTTGGGGTAAATTCGGTGATGAGTATATGATATAAATTTTCATTTCTGCTCAATAATCTCTCAATCATTTTTAAATACGGAGAAACATCGTTTTCAAAGAATTTGTAGGCTGCCGCACCACTCATAGTGCATAAAGCATCGGGCGGCAAAATTTTTTTGCGCATTTCCCAAACTTCGTTTTCAGCTATTACGGGTAATTTTTCACGTGGCAAATAACAAATCCAATTCATGAATGTATTTTTGAAACCCCTGTATTTTTGCGTTATAAAAACAACTGATGGCATTCCCTCCAAAATCAAATCCGCAAAGCTCATTCCTATGCCGAATTGATGGGAGCATATATCCGAATAAAAAATTTTTATCTTGGTCCATCTTTTTAACATAGCCAAAAGCGCAGTGCAGAAAACATCGTTGTTGTGCATAAAAACAAAAATGGCTTTAGGCGCAAACTCCGTTATTTTGCCGAACATTTTCAATAAAGCCCTTTTATCGTTTTCATAGCCGAAATTAACCCCATCCATTTTACAATATTGCAAAATTTCCATCATTTTTACGGGAGCACAACGCAGAGTTCTGTATTTTTTTGCCAAAAACAATTTGCTCTCGTATTCCTTTGGAAGGCTCTCAATAATATTCTTTATAACTTCCGTATGCCCGCCAAAATCGTATAATTCCGTTGCCAAAAATGCAATTCTGTTACTTATAATTTTTTCCTCAAAGCTCGGCAGCACAATTTCAAGGGCATATTTTTCTATTTCTTTGTCCAAGTAACGCATATCGTTCTTTTGCTCTTTTGCAAAACGCCGTTCAAAATAATAAAGTTTTCCACAGATAAATCTTCTGTATATGATTTTGAGAATGGCTTTGACAAATTTCATAAATTTGATAGAAAACTCCCTGCGCAATCTATAATTCTGTTTTGAGCGTCCATTCCGTAAAAAAGCGGAAGCCTTGCCAAAGTACCGGCTACGTTGTTGGTACATTCCATTGAGCCTGCGACCCGGCCGTACTTTTTGCCGGCAGGAGAGGAATGCAGAGGCACGTAATGAAATATACAAGTAATATGGTTATCATTCATATATTCTATGAATTTGTTTCGTATTTCCATGGAATTGAAGCGCAGGTAATATATATGAGCGTTATGTTTGCAATGTGCAGGGACAAAAGGTCTTTTTACAACTCCTTTTTTTTCAAATTCCTCAAAATTTTTATGATAGTTATTCCATAATTCAATGCGGTGTTTATTTATACGCTCAACATTTTGCAACTGCGGATACAGATAAGCCGCAAGCATATCGCTGGGCAAATAGGAACTGCCTAAACCAACCCAAGTGTACTTATCCACCTGCCCTCTGAAAAACTTGCTGCGGTCGGTTCCCTTTTCCAAAATTATTTCCGCCTGCTCAATATACTGATCTTTATTTATGAGCAATGCGCCACCTTCTCCGCAGGATATGTTTTTTGTTTCGTGAAAAGAATAACAGCCCAAATCTCCGATGCTGCCGCACGGTTTTTCCCTGTAATAACTGCCAACCGCTTGTGCAGCATCTTCTACAACCGCTATTTTGTATTTACTCGCAATATCTAAAATGCCATCCATTTCACAGGAAACTCCGGCGTAATGCACAGGGATTATAGCCTTTGTTTTTTTTGTGATGGCTTGTTCCAGCAAATTTTCATTCAAGTTCAAAGTATCATTTTTTACATCTATAAATACCAATTTAACTCCACGCAAAGCGAATGCGCTTGCTGTGGAAGGAAATGTGTAACTCGGCAAAATTACCTCGTCTCCCTGTTGTATATCCAAGAGCAGAGCACTCATTTCCAAGGCTGCGGTGCAGGAATGCGTGAGCATGGCTTTTTTTGCTCCGGTTATATCTTCCAAAATAGCGTTGCACAATTTTGTGTATTTGCCGCCCCCGCTTATATGCTTGGAATCTATGGCATCCTTTATATGCTCAAACTCGCTCCCTAAAAAGGGAGCTTCGTTAAAGTTGACACAGCCTGACATTAGTTGCAATATAGAAAACGCTAATGCTAATTTTTTCTAAATTATTCCCAATGAAAGTGGCATTTATAAATCCACCTTATTTTCCTAAATTCAGCAGGGAATCTCGCAGCCCAGGGGTTGCGAAATCCGGAACGCTTTACTATCCCATGTTCCTCTCCTACGCCGCAGGAACAGCAGAAGCCGATGGAAATGAAATTTTGCTGCTGGACGCTCCGGCAATGGAGCTGAATAAGGAAGCTACCCTAAAAAAAATAAAAGAATTTGAACCGGATTTGATAATTTGCGAAACCTCCACCCCAAGCATAATAAACGATTTGGAATTTGTACGAACCGTCAAAGAGGCAATTCAAAAACCAATTGCCCTGATGGGAACACATACGAGCGCAGAACCGCTGGAAACTTTGAATCTGGAACCGACCCTTGATTTTTGCATAGCAGGTGAAGCGGATTACACAATAAGAAACTTAATAAGATATTTGCGCAGAGATGGGGTAAAAAACTTATCCGAAATTGCAGGGCTGGCTTGGCGAAATACCGATGGTTCAGTTGATTTTCAACCCGAAGGGCAAAAAATTCAAAATTTAACCGAACTTCCGTGGGTTAGCAAAACTTATCGCAAGCATCTATATTCCTGCTATAGAAAATATTTCTATGGAGCAAACTTAAACCCCCTTGTAGTGATTCTCGCCGGGCGTGGTTGCCCATACCGATGTACTTACTGCGTTTTGCCGCAAACCGTTAACGGGCACGTTTACCGGAAACGAGACCCTAAAGACGTGGCAGATGAATTGGAATACATAAAGGCAAATTTTGAAGATTTGGGTGAAGTATTCTTTGAAGATGACACTTTCACCGCAGACAAGGAAAATGCAAAGGCTATTTGCGAAGAAATTTTAAAAAGAAATTTGAAAATAACCTGGAGTTGCAATGCAAGGGCAGATGTTCCCGAAGACTTGCTTTTGCTTATGAAACGTGCAGGGTGCCGTGAAATGTGTGTTGGCTTTGAGTCTGCAAATGCAGATGTTTTGAGTAGCATCCGCAAGGGTTTAAAACAGAGCGGTGCAATTCCATTTATGAAGGCGGCAAAAAAAGCCGGAATTTTTGTTCACGGCTGTTTTATGGTTGGCAACTTGGGCGACACAAAAAAAACTTTGGAAGAAACTTTGCAATATGCAAAAAAACTCTCTCCGAACACGGCGCAATTTTACCCTATCATGGCTTATCCCGGCACAGTTGCATACAAAGAAGCTTTGGAAAGCGGTGCTTTAAACAACAATGATTACAATCAATGGCTGGACAAAGACGGTTATCATCGCACAACCATTAGCCGCCCGGAACTGTCTTCCCAAGACTTGGTAGATTTTTGCGATAGAGCGCGGAGGGGATTTTATTTGCGCCCAAAGTATTTAATTCAGCAATCTGTGATGGCAATTTTTAACAAAGCGGAGAGAAAGCGGCTCTTGCGCGGTTTTGGAACATTTTACAAACATTTGTTCAGAAAGCACGGGGAAGTCAATTAATCCACGCTTCACCCAAACCAGACACCGTGGCTAATATATTTTTGCCGGTATCCATATTTCTCAACGAAATAGTTTGCCCTTTAAAAGCGCTCTTTTGAGCAATTGCGTTTATTTGAACAACTGATTCGCCAAACTTGGCAAAAATCTTTACCACATCACCTTCCCTAACCGCATAAGGAACGGTCAAAGCGTTATCCACCAAAAGCTCTCCTGCCTTCAATGTGCGAATTGCAGTTCTGCCTATGGCTTCTTCTGCTTTTTTTATGATTTTTCTCTTTTGAAAAGTTGTCTCCTGCCACACCATTTTAATATCCTGCTCGCCGAGCATCTCGCCTTTGCGAATACTGTTTTTCAACTCAGCAGCATATTCAAAACGGTGAACAATAAAAGGAACGCTGTGCTTTGAAATTATCTTGTTGCCGTCAAAAATTTGAATTGTAACCACCTCTTGCCCGAATCCTGAGAATTGAGGGGAAAGAATCGCCAAAATTTTGCCGCCACGTTCCGGTGTTGCCAGATTATTCGGCATTTTCGGAGCTTCAAATGTCCAATCCTTGCCCTCTTGCAAATTCGCCGGCATTCGCAAACGAACTTCCCTTAGCAAAAGATTTTTCAACGAATCTGCGGGCACCACCCCAGAGCGAGCGGTCACATCGCTGAATTTTGCCCCGTTAAAAACCACATCTTTACTGCCGGCAATAGATTTAATAAAAACCTTTACAACGTTTTCCGTAACCCTTGTTTTTCGCCCCGGCTCCGTAACCTTGCCAACTTCCAAATTTGAAACTTTCTTTACAAGTTCCGCATCGCCTTTAATTTCCGCAATCTGCCCCAAACGAATAACGCCGGGTTCAACCGTAGCCTGAGCCTTAAGAATAACGGTAGCTTGCGCCGCAAAGGCTAAACTGTATAATGCCAGTATAAATGCTAATGAAGTATTGAAAATGGAAAATGAAGAATTTGACTCTGCAAATTCAAAAACCAGCCCTGTTTTATAATTCTCGACTCTCAATTTTCAACTCTCAACTAAAGTGTTAAACTACCTCTTTAAATTATTCGCCGTTTGAAGCATCTCATCGCTGGTGGTTATGGCCTTTGAACTTATTTCATAGGCACGTTGCGCCACTATCATATGTACCATTTCTTCTACCATTTGCACATTGGAACTTTCCCGAAATTGATTTCTTAAACTGCCAAAATTCTCCTCGGTCGGAAGGCCTATTATAGGTGCGCCGCTGGCATCGCTTTGCCGATAGATGGTTCCGCCGTCCGCCGTTAAACCGGCGGGATTTATAAACCTCGCAAGTTCAATTTGCCCTAAATTTATTGAACCGCTGTGTCCCGGCCTTTCGCAATTAACTTCTCCGGCCTCGGTTATAACCAAAAACTTGGCATCGTCGGGAATATTTATAGGGGGGTCTAGAAAGTAACCCTGGCTTGTGGTAACGTAACCTTCATCGTTTCTTTTAAATGCTCCGTTGCGCGTGTAGCCGATTTCGCCATCCGGAAGGCGTACCTGAAAAAATCCGTGCCCCATAATAGCTGCATCAAGTTCATCGCCGGTTTGCTCCAAGTTACCCTGCAAAAATGAGCGACTTATAGCAGAAACACGGGCTCCCAAGCCCACTTCTATGCCAACCGGAGCGCGATTTCCGTCTTCCATTTCGCCACCGGGGCGTTGCAAGCTCTGGTAAATCAGGTCTTCAAACTCAACCAGTTGCTTTTTGTAGCCAATAGTGTTCACGTTGGAGAGGTTATGAGCAATGGTATCCACAAAGGTTTGGTTACCCTTCATGCCTGTGGCTGCAGTGTAAAGTGAGCGAATCATACTTTGTGGAATGCAAAAATCGTGCCAGTTTTAATGATTGACTTATTTTTCGCCCATATCGGTAATGTAAAAAATGTATAAAGAAGCTATCTTATGGTTAAAAATTTTTGTTTTTTCACTGTTTTTGTGGAAAATAAGCAAAAATATCACGTAAAAATGACAA
>JAISSJ010000100.1 GCA_031273195.1 Candidatus Fibrimonas sp. | reverse complement strand
GCCTACTTAGGCTCAATGGACAAAATGGTAAAAAAGTGCAAAGAATCGGAAGGCTGCCTAGCCAAACTCGGCAGAGAAGTAAACGCCGACTATGTATGCCAAGCCCGCATAGGTCGCTTCGGCAAAGACCTAACCATAAAAGCCGAACTCTACGAAAGCAAAAACGGAGACCTGATAAGCTCCTTCACAGGCACCTCCAAAAACATATACGGCTTGCTAACCATCTTAGACAAAGAAGCCCCAAACATGTTCGCCGCCGCCCCCCCACCCAAAGAAACCGCCCCGCAAGCCGCTCCGCAAACACCCCAACCAACCCCAACCGCCGCCAACACCTCCAAAGAAGCCGCCTTACGAGCCGCCAAAGAAGCCGCCTCACGAGCCGCCCCACAAGCCGCTCCACAAACCGTCCCGCAAGCTCCCTCTCCAACCCCAATCTCCGCCAACACCATACAAGATACCCGTGACGGCAAAAAGTACAAAATCGTAAAAATAGGCAACCAAACCTGGATGGCAGAGAACCTGAACTATCACGGCGAAGACGGCCATCTCGGCATGTGCTGCGATGAAGATGTGAAATACTGCGAAAAATTCGGACGTCTCTACGACTGGAGCGAAGCAATGGGCTTAGACAGAAAATACAACGGCAAAGAATGGGGAGGCCGAGCCGCCAAACATCGTGGAATATGCCCCAACGGCTGGCACCTGCCGAGTTCCAACGAATGGGAAACCCTAGTAAATTTTGTAGGCGGCCCCAAAAGTGCGTGGAAAAAGCTAAGATCAAAAAGCTGGCCAGAAGACGAAGACAAATGCAACTACAGAACAAAGGACGACAGAGGACGTATTACGGAACACAACGAATGTGCCACCGACGAATACGGTTTCTCGCTCATGCCCAACGGTCTCTACGACTACATGCCTAATAGGTTCTCATGCGAAAACTTACAAGCCAGCTATTTATGGACTTCAACGGAGTGGAGCTGGTCACAGGCATTGTATTTTTTTAACAGCGAATTCTACGGAGCGGAAGCAACCGGCAGGGGCTGGGACAAAGGCGTGTATATGATTTCCGTGCGTTGCGTGAGGGATTAGGGGGAATACAAGGAATTGTACCATGTACACAAAAGTTTCTATCTTACTCCCTATGCTCAGGATTTTTTAGTTAGAAAATATGCAAAGGAAAAAAGTTTTTATAAGCAGTGTTCAGTCGGAATTTGCCGGAGAGAGGCAGTTATTGTTTGACTACCTGACTTCAGATGCTTTATTGGGAAAATTTTTCGAGCCGTTTATCTTTGAAAATGTTCCGGCTTTGAATGCCAATCCTGCTATGGTTTTCTTGAATGAAGTTGAAAACTGCGACATATATCTCGGAATTTTCGGGCGAGATTACGGGTTTGAAGATGCAAAAGGCATATCTCCTACCGAAAAAGAATTTGACGCAGCTACTTTGCAAAATAAAGTTCGGTTGGTATATGTAAAACAGGCCGAACAAAGAAATCATAAAGAAGAGCAACTTATTCTAAAAGCCGAAAATGTTATTGTACGCAAAAATTTCGTTACTCCGGAACAATTAAAAACCGCTGTCTATGCTTCGTTGGTCAATTATTTGGTAGAGAATGAGTTTATTCGCACCACGCCTTTTGATGCCACCTTGCACCCGGAAGCTACAATAGCCGATTTGAACGAAGAAAAAATTCGCAATTTTACCGAGATTGCACGACGCAAGAGAAATTTCCCGTTTGATAAAGATTCGGATATTATTAAAGTGCTAACTCATTTGAATTTGATAAAAGGAAATAGAGTAACCAGTGCGGCGTTATTGCTTTTTGCCGACCAGCCTCAAAGGTTTTTTATCACCTCCGAAGTGAAATGTGCTCATTTTCACGGGCTTTCCGTATCAAAACCCATTCCTTCGTATCAAGTTTACAAAGGCGATGTTTTTAAAATGATTGCGGATGCGGTAGATTTTGTCTTATCTAAAATAAATCTTTATGTAGGCGACCGAAGCAAGAGCGAGATTGTAGATGTGCAATACGAATTGCCTATACAGGCGGTTACCGAAGCAATTGTGAATGCTGTGGTTCATCGTGACTATACAAGCAATGCCAGTGTTCAGGTTATGCTTTTTGCTGACCGTTTGGAAATATCAAATCCCGGCAGGCTCCCTGCTGGTTTAACCGTGGAAAAACTATTTACCGCACACAATTCCATTCCGGCAAACCCGCTCTTAGCCGAATCGCTTTATCTTTATGGCACAATAGAGCGAATGGGAACAGGGACGGAGGAAATAGTAAAACAATGCTCAAATATGGGTTTGAGAAAGCCATTATTTGTGCAAGATACCGAATTCAAGCTGATTTTGTATAAAACCGAACAAGTTACCCCGCAAGTTACCCCGCAAGCTACCCCGCAAGCTAAGGAGTTATTAAAGATATTTGTCGGTGAAATGAACAGAGTGGAAATACAAGAGGCTTTAAAATTAAATGATAGAGAACACGTCAGGCAAAATTATATCCAACCTGCCCTAAAACAAGGGCTTATTGAACTTGTATATCCCGATATTCCCAACCATCCGCAGCAAAAATATAGGTTAACGGCAAAAGCGGAAAGGCTAAAAAACGAATGCTACTTACCTTCGGTATAAGTTTGCCCGCATCCGTCCGGGGAAGGACACAGATCAACCAGGGATACATTTTCTAAATTACCCCCCATGTGCGGAATTGTCGCCTACATAGGCTTTAGACCTGCCCTTCCGATTTTATTGGACGGCCTTAAAAAATTGGAATACAGAGGCTACGATAGCTCCGGGATTAGCTTGCTGGATTCGGGCAAAATGAAAACCGCAAAGGCGGTTGGCAAAATAAGGGAACTTGAGAAAAAACTGGAACAAGAAAAAATGGAAGGCTTTTTGGGAGTTTGCCACACGCGCTGGGCAACACACGGCGAGCCTAGCGAAGCGAATGCACACCCGCACCTCTCGGCAAATGGAAAAATCTCCGTTGTGCATAACGGAATTATTGAAAATTACGCCTTGCTGAAAAAACGCTTGCTGGCAGACGGAGTCAAGTTTGCCTCCGAAACCGATACAGAGGTGCTGGTGCACTGGATAGCCAAGTTCTATAAAGGCAATTTGAGCAAAGCGATTTTGAAAGCTCTGGAATCCATAGAGGGGACTTTCGGGCTTGCGGTTATTTGCGAAGACGAACCAAATGTTTTGGTCGGGGCAAGGCGCGGCAGCCCCCTTGTGCTTGGAGTTGGCGAAAATGAGAGCTTTTTGGCAAGCGATGTCTCTGCGATAGTGGGGCACACACACAAAATAGTGTATTTGGAAGACAACGATGTTATAGTTGTTGGCAGAGAAGGCTTTGAAATCAAAAACATAAAGGATAAAAGCGTTAGCCGCGAAATTCAGGAAGTTGATGCTGATTTGGAACTGGCGCAAAAGGGTGATTATCCGCACTTTATGCTAAAGGAAATTTTTGAACAGCCGGATGCACTCAAAAACTGCATGAGGGGCCGCTTGCTTTTGGACAAAGGCAACGCCAAACTCGCAGGGCTGGACAATTCTCTAAAAGAACTCCGCTCCATAGACCGCATAATAATAATAGCTTGCGGAACAAGCTACTATGCGGCGATGGTGGGGGAGTACTTGCTGGAGGAATGGGCCGGCATTCCGGTTGAGGTGGAATACGCCTCTGAATTCCGCTACCGAAATCCCATAATAGGCTCAAACACTTTGGTTTTCACAATATCGCAAAGCGGAGAAACTGCAGATACCCTTGCTGCGCTCAAAGAAGCCCAGAACAAGGGGGCTACCGTGCTTTCCATTTGCAATGTGGTTGGCTCAACCATAGCTAGGGCCTCAAACGGCGGGGTGTATTTGCATGTGGGGCCGGAAATCGGTGTTGCTAGCACCAAGGCTTTTAATGCGCAGGTCACCGTTTTGGCTTTGATTGCGCTTTTGCTGGGAAGGCAGCGGCGGCTCTCCTCCGTTCAGGGAATGGAAATTGCGCAAGCCATAAATTCTTTGCCGGCGGCGGTGGAACAAACCCTGAAATTAAATGACGAAATTTTAGAAATCGCAAAAGTGTACTTTAAGCATACGAATTTCCTCTATCTGGGCAGGCACTATCATTATCCGGTTGCGATGGAAGGCGCGCTGAAGTTAAAAGAGATAAGCTACATTCACGCAGAGGGTTATCCGGCTGCGGAGATGAAGCACGGGCCAATAGCCTTGATAGATGCGAATATGCCTGTTGTGATAGTGGCTCCCAAAGACGCTCTTTTTGATAAAATTGTTTCCAATGCTAGGGAAATAAAGGCTCGTGGCGGAAAGCTGATTGTTGTTACAACAAGCGATTGTTCTCCGCTAGACGAATTTGCGGAGCATATAATAAAGGTTCCTTCAGTAAACAATGCGCTTATGCCTGTGATAACCAGCATACCCTTGCAGCTTTTGGCCTATCACATTGCCGTATTGCGAGGCAACGATGTTGACCAGCCGAGAAATTTAGCGAAAAGTGTAACGGTGGAATAATGGCGGAAACCGATTTCTACGAATTGGAACTGAGCGGTGCTTACACAGGCCCTCTTGATTTGCTTTATCTTTTGATGAAAAAGGAGGAAATTTCCTTTGAAAAAATTTCCATGGCAAAGATTGCAGACCAGTATTTGGAATACATAAAAGACTTGGAAAATGTGGATTTGTCTTATGCCGGGGATTTTTTAGAGCTTGCAAGCCGTTTGATGGCGTTAAAGGCAAAGGAGCTTTTGCCGCAAAGCGAACAAAGCGATGAGGATTTGCTAGATTTTGAGATAGACCGTGAAAAGTTGATAAGGCAAATGCAGGAATACGAAAGATTTAAACGGGTTGCGTTTGGTTTGCAGGAACTGGAAGGGAAAAATTTTGGCACTTACGGACGTGGGCGCATGGAAAAAATAAGCAAGGATTCCCAGCTTGCAGATGCAAATATATGGCAGTTGTACAAGGCTTTCCATAAAACATCGCAAGCCAATTCATACAGCAATGTGCATACAATAGAGGTGGACAATATAACCATTGAAGACAGGGAACAGCACATAAACGGCCATCTATCGCAGCGAGGCAGAGCTATGTTTCAAGAACTGCTTGGCAAGGAAATTTCCCCTATAATGACGGCTGTAACATTCATAGCTTTTTTGGAATTGACCAAATCCGAAAGCGTAATTTTCCGGCAGAGCGAGTCAAATGGTCCCTTATGGCTTTACCGCAAAAAGCAAAACGATGAATACAAAGAGGAGTTGGCTCAGGAAAAAATTTATTACACGCCGGATCCTGTTGTTTCGGGCGGTTTGGTGGACTATTTGCGCGACCGCTCATTGGCGCAGGAAATGGAGGAGAAAAGCTCGTTGGATTCCGTATTGAGAAATGCAATGCAGTTGATTGAAAGGGGAATAGAGGTAAGTGAAAGCGATGTGCAGGAGATGTTGGATGGCAAGTTGTTTAGTTGAGAGTTGAGAGTTGAGAATTGAGAGTTATGTTAAGTCACGAGTTTTTTCATGAACAAGTTCATTTAGAAAAGCGGCACGAACTAAAGCGGCGAATAGTATTATTCTCAATCTGTATATTTTTCTTAATTTTCAACTCTCAACTCTCAACTCTCAACTCTCAACTCATTTCCGCATTTACACTCGCCATTCTTTACCGCTTTTTCTGCCATTCTCAGGAATTTGAAGCTGACCGAGTTGCAGCGAAAAAATGCGGGAAAAATGCTGCTGTTGAGAGTTTGAAATTATTGCAGATGCAAGAAGGAAAAACAGGTTTTTTGGGGAATTTGTTTTCTCTGCATCCCAAAACAGAAAAGAGGATTGAAAGAATCTATGAGCAATTTGGAACGTCGCATAAAGCTGCATATAAAAGCGCAGCCTCATTTTTTTAAAGCCAGCGCACATATAGGTTTTGAAAATACGCTTGCAAAAGAACTTGCGATGCTTGGCATTGAGGAATGCGAGATTGAAAGCGGGGCAGTGCATTTGACGGCGAAGCTGGAAAATGTTTGGCAAGCCATAGCACTCTCGCGCTGCGCCAGAGGTTTTGAAATGAGGGTTGCGGAATTTCACTGCGAAAATTTCGGAAGGCTGGAACATAAAATAAAAAGCATAGCGTGGGAGCTTTATCTACCGCAAAATTGTGGAGTTTATGTAAAGGCTTTTTGCGAAAAATCCAGGCTTTACCACGAGGGTGCGGTGGAGGAGAGGATTAAGGAGTGGATAGGGGAGGGAGATATTTTATTGAGAATTCGCATAAAAAACGACATCTGTTCTGTTTGGCTGGATTTGTGCGGCGAACCTTTGCACAAGAGGGGAGAGCGTTGGGTGGAAGACGCTCCGATGCAGGAAACTTTGGCGGCGAGCATTTTATTGCGGGCGAATTTTGCCGGCTATGAGAAGCTTATAGACCCAATGGCGGGCAGCGGCGTGTTTTCCTTAGAAGCGGCAAAATGGCGTTCCAATTCGGCTGTAATTCTAAATAGAGATTTTGATTTTGCTAAAATGCCGTCTTTCAGGGAGGCCGCCTTTAACAATTTTTTGCAAAAGGCAAAACAACCATTTGCGTTGAAGGAAGGCGAAAAATTTGAAATTTTGTGCAGCGATAAAAACAAAAAGGCAATAGAAACAATAAAACACAACGTAGGGGCGTTGCCTGCAACGCCCCTACTACACATAACGCAATCGGATTTTTTTTCTCTGCCACCGGAGCAGAATGCCCTGTTGGTTCTTAACCCGCCTTATGGCAAAAGGCTAGGCAAAGGAAAAAATCTTTACAGGGAAATAGGCAAAAAGATTGAAAAGGATTTCAGCGGGTGCGCATTTGCTATTGTATGCCCGCCGAGTGAGGCTGCAAATTTTGAAGCAACCCTTAGGAAGGGTGCTTTGGATAAAGTCTGCAGTTATAACGGCGGGTTGAAAATTTCGCTGTTACACCTTCGCTAAATCCTCATACTGCTTCCACCGGGCATCCACAAATTTCTGCAACCTGTCGGCTAGCTCCTTTGCGGCAGCAGGGTCGGAAGCGTTTAGCATTTTGTAGCGATTTTCGGTGTAAATATAATCCTTTACCGGCAAGGTGGGTGCTTTGGAATCCAAAACAAAGGGATTTTTGCCCTCATCGATGTTCGCCGGAATATAACGGAGCAAGGGCCAGTAGCCGCTCTCAACCGCCATTTTTTGCTGGCCAAGCATATAACGCATATCCTTTATGCCGTGCGAAATGCAAGGGGAGTAGGCGAGTATCAAAGACGGGCCGTTGTGCGCTTCCGCTTCACGGAACACCTTGATTGTGTGCACATCGTTTGCGCCCATTGCAACCTTGCCCACATATACATTCTTGTAGCTCATTGCAATTAGTCCTAAGTCCTTTTTAGGAGCACGTTTACCGCTTGCCGCAAACTGCGCAACCGCCGCTAGATTGGTGCTTTTGCTCGCTTGGCCGCCCGTGTTGGAATACACCTCGGTATCCAAACCCAGAATATTCACATTTTCGCCGCTTGCAAGAACATGGTCCAAACCGCCGTAGCCAATATCATAAGCCCAGCCATCGCCGCCCATTATCCACACGCTCTTGTGAACCAGGTAATCAGCTATGGAGAGCAATTTTTCTGCGGCAGGGGTTTTGACATTTTTCAATATCTCTTTTAATTTTCCGACATTCGCCCTTTGCGCTGCAATACCGGCATCGTCAATTTGGCTCTGCTCTTTGAGTGCCTTTGCCAAGTCTGCGGGAACTTCGCTCACTTGCCCCAAAAGGTCTTCGGCCTGTTTTGCGTGTTGGGTTATCGCTAGGCGCATACCCAAACCGAATTCAGCGTTATCTTCAAACAGGGAGTTGCTCCAAGCGGGGCCTCTGCCGTCTTTGTTTTTTGTCCAAGGGGTGGTG
>JAISSJ010000134.1 GCA_031273195.1 Candidatus Fibrimonas sp. | reverse complement strand
CATGGAAGTTCCATTTCTGAAACCGGTAGCAACAGTGCTATCCCACTTCAATGAAGAAGTGCCGTACAAGCCAAACGCCTCTATTCATAAATATAGTAATTTTTTCCGAAAAAAGCAAGAATAAATGTTTTCTGTAGCATTTTTTGTTTTTTTTTGGTATTTTTTCGCCTTTTCCGCAATAAACAGGGGAAATCTTTTAGCCGCTTATATCACTTGAAATCATCCATTTTTCACGCATTCTGAATGCGGGGATGGTTTGCCTCTTGGCTTTGTTTACCGCAGAATTGCCTTTTATGCCGTTGTTTTTTGCCCAAATGGAAAGCGGAATTATGCGCTCGCTGGTTAAAATTGCGATTCTTTTGTGCAAAGACTCTTGCAAAAGCAATGCAAAAATTTTTGTGAAATCTTCATATTTAAAAGTCAGGTGATATTTATTGAACAACCGATAGTAGTCTGTTTTTTTGCTCTTGTTGGGTATTATTATCGGCGGCAAATTCAAAGCCATAAGCTGTTGATTTAAAAGCACCCTGCCAATTCTCCCGTTGCCGTCGCAAAAAGGATGAATGGTTTCGAATTCCGCATGAAAATGGGCTATCTTATCCAAAAAATAAATATCGCTTTCCTTATTGTATCCGTTCACAAGTTTGCTCATCAAACTATAAACAAAATTCGGATTTGCTCCGATATGATTCCCTACCCTAACCCATTCTTTGCCCCTGCGAAACCTGCCGGCAATGGCATCATCAATGCCATGCAATAACATTTTATGTAAATTCAAAATTAAATCCGTGCTCAATTTTTGTTTTTTTCTCAAAAGCATCTCCATAATTTTCGCCAGATTTTTTGCCTCATAAACCTCTCTTATGTTTAACTCTTTCGGAACAAGGTTATGCAAAAGAATTTTTTCGGTGTCTTCCAAGGAGAGCGTTGAATTTTCTATGGCATTGGAATTGTAAACCGATTCCGGAATTTCGGCCAGAGAAATTTCGCGCAAAATTTCCCCTTTGCCTCTTGAAACCCTGCTATACAGCTTTTGCAGCTTGAGAAGCCTCAATTTTGTGGTTTGGTTTACCATAAACAAAGGTAAATATAGTAATTCACCAATTTACTATATTCTAATCATGAATAAATACCTTTTCTCTCTTGCCGCCTTATTTTGTTTGAACTGTGGCCAGGCTCAGAAATTTGCGTCTGATGGCGCTCATGGCACTCCTTACAGCGAAGGCAACCTTCCGAATACCGAAAGATACAAAGACTACGAAGAAAATCCGTTTATCAACACGGCAGACGAGGCTGTTTCTACCTTTTCTATTGATGCCGATGGCGGTTCCTATTGTGTTGCTAGGCGTTTTTTGAATCTTGGGCAAAAACCGCCCAAAGCCTCGGTACGCATTGAAGAGTATATCAACTATTTCACCTTTGACTACCAGGAACCGGCGGGCGATGAAAATATTGCGCTGAATTCGGAAGTTTCTACATGTCCGTGGGCTCCCGGCCATTATCTTCTCCGGCTGGGAATAAAAGGCAAAACAATTCCCGAAAATGAATTGCCAAATTCAAATTTTGTGCTTCTGATTGACATTTCGGGTTCTATGGACTCAGACGACAAGCTGGGATTGCTGAAAGTGGGTTTTAAGCAGATGGTTGACGAAATGCGCCCCACCGACCGCATAGCTATTGTGACTTATGCCGGCAAAGTGGAAGTCCTGCTAAATTCAACCTTTTGCGACGATAAAGATAAAATCAAAAAGGCGATTGACAGGCTGGAAGCAAGCGGCTCCACTGCGGGAGGCGCAGGGATTCAAATGGCATACGAAATTGCCGGGCAAAATTTTATTCCCGATGGAAACAACCGAATCATTCTCGGGACGGATGGCGATTTCAATGTTGGCATTTCCTCCGATGAAGAACTGGTAGAATTTATAAAGCAAAAACGTGAAAGCGGAGTTTATCTAACCGCTTTAGGTGTTGGCACGGGCAATTTGAATGATGCGATGATGGAACAGGTAGCCAATCACGGCAACGGAAATTATGAATATATAGACAATGTAAAACAGATAAAAAAAGTTTTTGTTTACGAAAAATCAAAATTCTACACCATTGCCAAGGACAGCAAAGTGCAGGTTACATTCAATCCCGAAAAGGTAAAGTCGTATCGCTTGATAGGATACGAAAACCGTATGCTGAACAAGGAAGATTTCAAAAATGATACGGTGGATGCAGGCGAAATCGGAGCAGGGCAAACAATCACGGCAATTTATGAACTTGTCTTGAATGATACGGCAAGTGCCGCACCTTTCGGGACATTTGATTTTCGCTATATAAAACCTCATGAAACTCAAAGCCGCCCGCTTAATCATGCAATAGAAAGTGGAATCTCTCCAATTTCTCAATCATCTGAAAATATGCGCTTTGTTACAGCGGTTGCCGGCTTGGGCTTGCAAATGAAGCAGTCTGAACACAAAGGAAACTTAACAAAATCAATGGTTTTGGAACTGGGCAATAACGCCGTATCTTTTGACCCCAACGGTTTCAGGGCCGAATTTTTGGATTTGGTTAAAAACGTTGAGTTTTAACCCCAAACTATTCCAACTTGGAATAGTTTCTTTAAATTTTTTTTTCTCTTGACAAAAGTCCAAAAAAAATCTATATTTAGTGTTTAGATTTCAGTCAGACACAATATTTAGTAGGAGTTGAGTAAAAATGCTGTCTTTAAACCTTACCCCAAATGCCACTAAGGTGCTGCAAAGCCGTTATTTGCATAAAAATGAAAAGGGCGAATGCATAGAAAAGCCTGAGGACTTGTATTTAAGAGTTGCAAAATCCGTAGCCTCCATAGAAGCCTCTTATAGCGAAAACCCGAAAATCGTAGAGGAATATACCGAGAAATTTTACGATTTAATGGCCAGCGGCCGTTTTTTGCCGAACAGCCCCACCCTTATGAACGCAGGGCGCAATGCAGACGGAATGCTTTCCGCCTGCTTTGTTCTGCCAATAGAGGATTCCATAGACGGTATTTTCAGCACCGTAAAATCCACCGCCATCATTCAAAAAGCGGGCGGAGGAACGGGATTTTCCTTTGACAGGCTGCGCCCCACAGGTGATTACATAAAATCCAGCGGCGGAACAACCAGCGGCCCCATCAGCTTTTGGAAAGTGCTTTCCGAAGCCACAAACGCCATTCAGCAAGGAGCCTTTAGGCGCGGCGCAAACATGGGCATGATGAGCGTTACCCACCCAGACATAATAACCTTCATCTTTGCCAAGCAAGACCTGAAAGCATTCACAAACTTCAATATTTCCGTAAAAATCCCAGATTCATGGATGCAAGCCTACAAGGAAAACCCGGACGGCGCACACGAGGTTTTTAACCCCCGCACCAAAAAAGGCTATGTGGTTCCCAGGCAGTTGATACCGGGAAAGTACGATATTGCAAAGCTCTTTAGCCTAGATGATTATAATGCCCTGCCCGAAAAGGAACGCCCCGAAGTTTGGACAAAACGCCAGGTTTTCAGGGTTATAGTGGATTGCGCCTGGCGCACGGGCGAACCGGGGCTTATCTTTATAGATGCCATAAACAGGGCGAATCCCACGCCGAACATAGGCGAAATTGAGGCTACCAATCCGTGCGGCGAACAACCCTTGCTGCCATACGAAGCCTGCAATTTAGGTTCAATAAACCTCTCTGCGTTTATATATAAAGACGAAGGCGGCAAAGTTGAGATTCTGCGCAATGCCCTAGTTGAAACCATTCATTTGGCAACACGCTTTTTAGACAATATAATAGATGTGAACCAATACCCTATAGAAGAAATCGGCAAAATGTGCAAGGGCAACCGAAAGATAGGCCTTGGCGTAATGGGCTTTGCAGACGCTCTCTACAAGCAGGGAATTCCCTACAACAGCGAACAGGGAATATCCGTTGGCGAGCGAATTATGCAGGTGATTAACGAGGAGTCGCACAACGCCTCTGAAATTTTGGCTATTGAGCGCGGCAAATTCCCCAATTGGGAAGGCTCCGTTTGGGACACCGTGCAAAAACGCCCGATGCGAAATGCAGCTACCACAACCGTAGCTCCAACAGGCACGGTTTCCATCATAGCAAACTGCTCCGGCGGCATTGAACCCATGTTCAGCCTTGCGTTTTTCCGCAATGTGCTGGAGGGGCAAAGGCTTGTTGAAATAAACCCGGTATTTGAAGAAATTGCAAAAGAACAAAATATTTACAGCGATGAACTTGTGGAAAAAATTGCGGAAAAAGGAACCTTGGCAGACATTACGGAAGTTCCCGAAGAGTTTCGCAAAATTTTTGTCTGCTCCCATGATATTACTCCCGAATGGCACGTTAAAATGCAGGCGGCGTTCCAAAAAAACTGCGACAGTTCAATCTCAAAAACAATAAACCTGCCCCACGATGCTACCCCGGAAGATGTTGAAAAAATTTACATACTGGCTTGGGAATCAAAGTGCAAAGGCGTAACGGTTTACAGAGACGGTTGCCGGGAAAACCAGCCTATGGCGCTTTCAAAAGCGGATTCTGCGCCGGCAAGCGAAAACAATGCAAAAAAACAACGCAACCCGATGGACTTTCAGGTTCGCAAACCCATGAAAACTCCACCCATGCTGCCGGCAATTCGCATGAGGCAAACAACTCCCTTTGGGCACATGCACATAGCGGTTACCGTGGAGCCTATCTACGGAAGGGAAATGGAAATTTTTGCGCAGCTCGGCAAGGCGGGTGATGTTGTATCTTCCGATTTGGAGGCTATTAGCCGCATGGTTAGCCTTTATTTGCGAATTGGCGGTTCCTTGGAAGATATAATTGAGCAGTTGGAAGGGATAGGCAGCCACATGGTGATTCCCTCTAAAGACGGCAAAGTTATAAGCCTGGCAGATGCTCTGGGAAAAAGCCTGCATCGTTATCATTTGGCAAAGCTCACTTATGGGCTAAGTGATATTTTAACAGGCAGAATAAACTTTGACGAACTGCCCGCATTAAAGGATTTTGAACAGGAAATGGCACCGATGGAGGAGTCAAAAACTCCACCCAAGCCCTTGATTGAGGCGGCTGCAAGTTCTGCAAACCTTTACAAGGCAAAGTGCCCGGAGTGTAGCGGAGTTCTCTCCTTTGGCGAGGGTTGCGTTAAGTGTCCGGAGTGCGGGTATAGCAAGTGTTGATGATAGTAAATACCGCTTCGCCAACTCATCACGTTTTATCTTGCAGACAACGAACACTTAACAAGTAAAACTTCGGTGAGCACCCCTCGATGGCGAACTTGTTGTAGCAGTATATGTATAGGGTGTAGGCTCGTAGGCCCCCGTCGTTGCGAGAAACCAAGAGCTCGGACTCGCTGGAACTCCACCAGATACAGAGGTTGCCAATATAATAGAAGCGCCCCTCGGGGGCGCCCTCGCCACCCGCCAGAGCCGAAAAGCCGAAATCATCTGTGCCGCAACCGGGCTTTCCTTTATTATCATCATTCCAGCTATTTTTCGCTTTTAGTTTTTCTCCAGCGATTCCGTCGCTATCTGCAAAATCTACAAGAGTTTGCCATTCCTCTTTGCTTGGCAAATGCCAACCCGGAGGGCAAATTTCATTTGCCATTTCCCAGTTGTAGAGCCTGCCGTATTTTTCGGCATTTTCGGGGTCGTTGTCATAGCACTTTGACCCTGGGCAGTCAAAATTCAGATTCTCTGCCATCCAAACTTGGTCGCCTATCTTGACGGTTCTATAGACCTTGCCGTCTCTTGGGTCGGTAAACGTATTTGGATTTGGCGGTGGCGACTGAATAGAAATTTCTTCCGGTGTAAACAACGCTGCAAACGATTTGATGATATCTTGCGCAACATCCTCATCTACGCCTTCATTGTGAAGCTCTGTCGCTAAATGCGAACATCCCATTTGTATTTCATTTTTAGCCGCAGCTTGTTTCAAGCGATTGTACGCTCCAAGCTCTACCGTCTCAATCAGACGCTTGCGGATGCGTTTTACTTCCCGTTCCGAACCCAGCAAAACGTCGCAAATAGCACCCTTGAAACGCTTCTCATCGTTGAAAATATCTTCGCCGCATTTATCCCTAATGTCCTTTAACGCTTTAATTATCTGTTCATTCATATATCGCTCCGTCTAATCCTGGATATAACGAACACTAAACAAGTAACTCTTACGCTTGTTGTGCCTAGACACGCCCACGCCTTTGTAAAGCCAGCGGAAGTAAGCGTAGCTACTACTGCCCTTGTTTTCTTCGGCACTCCACCAATAGCCACATTCGCCGACTTCATAGTAAAGACGGCTATACGAGCTGCCGAGCCCGCCCGGCAGGGCGGAAAAGCCGAAATCGTCCGTGCCGTAGCCGGATTTTTCTTGATCATCACCCCAGCCATTTTTCGCTTTTAGCTTTTTTCCGGCAATTTCATTACCGCCAGCGAAATCTATAAGAGTTTGCCATTCTTCTTTGCTCGGCAAATGCCAGCCCGGAGGGCAAGCTTTCTTTGCGGTATCCCAGTCATAGAGCCTGCCGTATTTTTCGGCGTTTTCGGGGTTATTTTCGTAGCACCATGACCCTGGGCAGTCAAAATTCAAGTTCTCGGCCATCCAAATTTGATTGCCTATTTTGGCGGTTCTATAGACTTTGCCGTCTCTTGGGTCGGTGAACTGTTGCAGTTGTTTCTTGTAGCTCGGCTTTGGATAGTCCTGCAGGCAACGAACGCTAAGCAGGCCGCTTTTGTTTCCGAGGCTCCGGGTCACATTGTCATGGTTGCTGTATATGCTCCGGGTGAAGGCGTTGACGCTATTGCACTCACTGGCACTCCACCAGTTTCCTCTGCTGCCGACACCGCCGAGGAAACTGCTGAAACTGCCGTCCGATTTGCTTTCGCCGCCCGGCAGGGCCGAAAAACCGAATTCATCTGTACCATTGTCTTTCCAATCCCAGCCATTTTTCGCCTTTAGCTTTTTTCCGGCATCTTCATTGCCACCAGCGAAATCTACAAGAGTTTGCCATTCCTCATAATCTGGCAAATGCCAGCCCGGAGGGCAAACTTTATTTGCTGTTTCCCAGTCGTAGAGCCTGCCGTATTGTTCAGCATTTTCGAGGTCGTTGTCGTAGCACTTTGACCCTGGGCAGTCAAAATTCAGATTCTCGGCCATCCAAACCTGCTTGCCTATCTTGACGGTTTTATAGACTTTGCCGTCTCTTGGGTCGGTGAACTGTTGCGGCTGTTTCGTGTCGCTCGGCTCTGGTTGCTGAATAGAAATCTCTTCCGTTGTAAACACCGCTGCGACCGACTGAATATCATCTTGTGCAACCACCGAATCAATACCTTCATCGCAAAGCACAGTCACTAATTGCGAACATTCAATTTGTATTTCGTTTTTAGCCGCAGCCTGTTTCAAGTTATCATACGCTCCGAGCTCTGCCGTTTCAATCAAACGCTTGCGGATGCGTTTTACCTCTCGTTCCGAACCCGGCAAAATATCGTGAATAGCACCCTTGAAGCGGTTCATGTCGTTAAAAATATCTTCACCGCATTTATCCTTAATGTCCTTTAACGCATTAACAATTTGTTCGTTCATATTGAGTTATCTCCCTTAACGAGGGCAATATATAAAAATTCTAAGTTTTAACAGCAATTAATCCTGGATGCAACGAACACTACACAGGTCGTACTTGCTGAAGTTGCCTCCGTATGAGAAGTAGAAGTAGTAGTCCATCATCCGGTAGTAGGCGTTGTCGCTATCGCACTCGCTGGCACTCCACCAGTAGCCGTAGTCGCCGACATAGTCGAAACTGCCATCCGAGTAGCCGCCCGGCAGAGCCGAAAAGCCAAATTTATCCGTGCCATTGCCGTTTTTATTCCAGCCTTTTTTCGCTTTTAGCTTTTTTCCGGCAACTTCATTGCCACCAGCGAAATCTACAAGAGTTTGCCATTCATCATAATCTGGCAAATGCCAGCCCGGAGGGCAAACTTTATTTGCCGTTTCCCAGTCGTAGAGCCTGCCGTATTGTTCAGCATTTTTGGGGTCGTTGTCGTAGCATTTTGACCCTGGGCAGTCAAAATTCAGGTTCTCTGCCATCCAAACCTGATCGCCTATCTTGACGATTCTATAGACTTTACCATCTCTTGGGTCGGTGAACTGTTGCGACTGTTCTTTGCGGCTCGGTTTTGGTGCTGGTTGCTGGATAAAAATCTCTTCCGTTGTAAACAACGCTGCGAACGACTGAATAACATCTTGTGCAACAACAGCATCAATCCCTTCATCGCAAAGCACAGTCACTAAACGCAAACAACCCGTGCGTATCTCATTTTTAGCTGCTGCCAGTTTCAAGCGATTGTACGCCCCAAGTTCGACCGTGTCAATTAGACGTTTTCGTATGCGTATTACTTCCCGGTCTGAACCCGGCAAAATATCGCAAATGGCACCCTTGAAACGCCTTATATCGTTGAAAATATCTTCACCGCATTTTTCCTTAATGTCTTTTAACGCATTAACAATTTGTTCATTCATATTGATTTATCTCCCTTAACGAACAAAATATAGGAAATTTAAGCAAAAAAATACAAAATTCTAAATTTTTTGCGTTTTTTCTAAAAAAAAATCTATATTTAGGTTTAATATGGCAGGGCCTTTAAAAGCAGAAGTAGTTATAGCGCGATGTGCGAAAACCAAAAAAACTTATGGTATTCGGGTTGAACAGCGCAAAAATGACTGGATTCGCACATGGGCTTTTCCCATTGATGAGAAAAAGGCAAAACATGAAGGCTTTGACGCTAATACTGTTAGCGGCTCTATGAAAGCAACCGACGACTTTCCCGGTTGCCCGCATTGCAAGGCAATGGGCTTTGTGCTGTGCAGTTGCAAAAAAATTGGTTGCGATGGCGGCATTATTAAAAATCTATATAATTGTCCCTGGTGTGGCAATAGATACGAATTACAAGCTGCTGAAAATTTCAACATTTCCGGCGGTGGATATTAACACATAAAAAAGGAGAACAGAAATGGCAGATTTGGCAAATGGCTATACCATAAAAACAAAAAACTTCAGAAAAATCGTAGTCGGCAAAAAGCTCGGCGAAGGCGGCCAAGGAGCAGTTTACCAAGTCAATTACGATGGCAAACAAAAAGCCCTAAAATGGTATTCCGGCAAAAAGCTCAGTAATCCAGATAAATTCTATCAAAATCTGGAAAACAACATCAAAAAAGGCAAGCCGACAAATGCGTTCCTGTGGCCAGAAGACATCACCGAAAAAGACGGCGAGGCCTTTGGCTATATAATGGATTTACGCACAAACGAATACGTAGATTTCACTAAAATTCTTCTGGGCAAGAAAAAGGAACACGCTTTCGCCAGCATAACCGCCATGTGCAACGCTTCCTTGCAAATAATTGACGGCTTTGGCGAATTGCACAGAAAAGGCTACAGCTATCAAGACTTGAACGATGGCAACTTCTTTATAAACACAAAAACCGGTGAAGTGCTCATCTGTGACAACGACAATGTTTCAGAAGCCGGCAAAAATTCAGGCATAGCCGGAAAAGCACGTTATATGGCACCCGAAATAGTAGCGAAAGGCAAAATGCCGGACAAATATACAGACCGTTTTTCGCTTGCGGTAGTGCTGTTTTTGCTTTGGACAAAAAATCATCCCTTGGAAGGCAAAGCGGCATTCCCCGTGTGCATGGATACCAAGCATGAGAAAAAAATATACGGAGAAAGCCCTGTTTTCATTTTTGACCCAAACGATGACTCCAACAGACCGGTGCAGGGGCTTAACAAGGGTGCAATTGCAAACTGGCCGTTTTTGCCGGTTTACTTGCAGGAGCAATTTCAAAAGGCTTTCGGCAAAGAAGCCCTGCAAGACCCAGCCAGAAGAATTCAAGAATTGGAATGGCTGCGCACTTTTATTCGCTTGCGCTCGGAAATTTACAAATGCCCTTGCGGAGAAGTGTATTTTGCCGACCCTGTAAATCTCAATCCATGCCCGTCTTGCAAAAAGCAAAATAAATTTGCATTTTATTTAAAATTTGGAAGGTACAACGTAGCCGTTCATCAACGTACAAAGCTCTATGCTTGCCATACGGAAAAAGATTCCGACGATTTTCAAACCCTTACGGGAGAAGTTGCAGCAAAAGGCAGCGATTTTGAGCTTAAAAATATTTCAAGTAAAAATTGGACTGTAACAGATGGGGGAAACACATCTTCTGTTGTTCCAAATGCGGTTATTATGTTGAAAAAAGACATCACAATAAACTTTGGCAATGCACAGGCCGAGATAATTTAACCCAAAACCAAGGAGATAAAAATGGCACTCACAGATGCAGTTGAAATTCCCAGAAGAACAATGGTTCTATTCTTTGTAGTGGATACTTCGGGGAGCATGACGGGAAGCAAGCTCGGAGCGGTGAATACCGCTATAGAAGAAGTTATCCCTGCTATCAAGGAAATTTCAGACGAGAACGCCGATGCACAGATAAAAATTGCGGCTCTGGAATTTTCCAGCGGCGCGCACTGGATTACTCAAAACGGCCCTATGGAACTTGACCAGTTTCACTGGAACGATTTGCAGGCCGCCGGAGTTACCGATTTAGGCGAGGCTTGCAAGGCCTTGAATGAAAAGCTCTCAACCAAGGCTTTTATGAAAGAGGCAACCGGTTCTTTTGCTCCGGCGATATTTTTGCTTTCCGATGGCGAACCCACCGACAACTGGCAAAGCGGATTAGGTATACTAAAGCAAAACAACTGGTTCAAAACCGCTGTAAAGGTAGCGGTGGCTATTGGCGATGATGCGAACAAGGATGTTCTTGCGGAATTTACCGGCACCAAGGAAGCGGTTTTGGAAGTTCACAATGCGGCGGCTCTCAAGAAAATGATTAAATTTGTGAGTGTCCGTGCTTCTCAAGTTGCCAGCAAAAGTTCCAATGCCGGTGCCGCAGATTCAGGAGACGAACAGAAACAGGCTGAACTAAATGCCAACCTAAAGGAATTAAAGGAAGATTTAGCCGCTTCCCCGGATAACGATCAAGAGGATTGGTAATGAATAATTATCAATCTTTTGCTGTTACCGCTCGCGGTAGCAGCCACATAAAGCAAGATAAAGACTGTCAGGATTATTCTTACAATTGTTCCGAGCCAAAAATTACTTTGGCGGTTGTTGCCGATGGGCACGGAGATGATAGCTGTTTTCGCAGTAAGGCTGGTGCTATGAGGGCATGTTACCAAGCTTTAAGAGGAATAGTAGATTTTATAGAAAGTTACGAAGCAACATCTGAACAAAAAGAAGATGAATGGAATAGAGCCATAGAGAACCTTATTAAACACATAATTGCTCTGTGGCAAATAAAAGTAGAGGAAGACTATAAAAAGAATCCTTTTAGCGAAAAAGAACTTGCAATGGCAACGGAGAAGTATCGTAAAAAATATGAGAATGGCGAATCCCTTAACAAAGCTTACGGCGCAACGCTTATAACTGCTGCGATAACAGAGCAATACTGGCTAGGCATTCATATTGGAGACGGGCGTTTCACTGTTCTTTACCCGGATGGCACTTTTGACCAACCCGTGCCTTGGGACGATAAATGCTTTTTGAATGCCACAACCTCTATTTGCGATGACGATGCCGCCGAGAGAGCACGTTTTCATTACTCTTTGATAACCCCGGAAAATCCGCCGCCCGTTGCGGTTTTTCTCTGCTCCGATGGCGTTGATGATAACTATCCCGTGGAAGAAAATGAAAAGCATCTGTACAAACTATACAATACCATTGCGCTCACTTTTGTAGAAGATGGTTTTGAATCCACCTGCGAGCAACTGAAAGCTCTTGCAAATAAATTCGCTATAGAAGGCAAAGGCGACGATACCAGCATTGCCGGTTTTGTAGATATGGAAAAGCTTAAAGAAATTGCTCCAATATTGAAGCAAAGATAAAAAATCATTCCCCTTTCGCTTCCAAACGAATGCTTATAGCCCTTGCGTGATGGTAAAAACCCTCGGATTTTGCTATTTCCTCTATGCTCTCCGCATTTTTTTGCAGGGCTTTTTTGCCATATTTTATTATGCTCGTTCTTTTGAGAAAATCATAAACACCAAGGGGGCTGGCAAACCGGGCCGTTCCGTTTGTGGGTAAAACATGGTTTGGCCCCGCAAAATAGTCGCCAACAGGCTCGGAAGAATAAGCTCCCACAAAAATAGCCCCTGCATTTTCAACGAGTTTCTCCAGTTCGTCTTGGTTTTTCGCTGAAATTTCCAAATGCTCCGGCGCAATCCTGTTCACAATTTCCACCGCAGCATTCATATTTTTTGCTATGAAAATCCGCCCGTAAGCGTTGAGCGATTTCTCCAAAATCTCCCTTTTCGGGCTTGCTTGAACCTGCTTTGCTATGAAATTCGCCAGTTTTTTTGCAAAAGCCGGGGAATCCGTAACGCAAACGGAGGCCTCAAAGCCCGAACCGTGCTCCGCTTGCGAGAGCATATCTGCGGCTACCCATTCTGGGTTTGCCGTGCAGTCTGCCAGAATTGCTATCTCGGAGGGGCCGGCTATCATGTCTATATCCACGGTTCCAAAAACCTCTTTTTTCGCAAAAGCGGCAAATACATTTCCGGGTCCAACTATCTTGTCAACCGGAGCAATTCCCTTTGCGCCATAAGCCAAAAGCCCAACAGCCTGCGCCCCGCCTATGCGATAAACCTCTTTTATGCCGAGTTCCAGCAGAACAAACGCAACGGTGTTTTGCAAGCCGCCTTTGATGGGGCTAACAACAGCAAGTTCCTTAACACCCGCCACAATTGCAGGAACAGCATTCATAATCAAGGTACTCGGATAAACCCCCGCACCACCCGGCACATAAAGCCCAACCCTTTTCAAGGGACGGATTTTCTGCCCTAAAATTTCACCGTCCTTGCCCCTAAAGCTCCAAGATTTCTCAACCTGTTTTTGGTGAAAAACCTTGACATTTTCAATGGCTTGCTTCAGAGCATTTTTCAATTTGGAATCCATTTTTGAAGCAGCTTTTTTTATTTCCGCCTCGCTTACCTTTAAACTGTTTTTTGCCAGTCCGTCATATTTTTTTGCATATCCAAGAACCGCATCAAGCCCGCCTTTTTTTATGTTCAAAAGAATTTCCTTAACGAGTTTCTCTATTTCGCTGTTCTGTGCAGCGGAGCGGGAGCAGAGTTTTAAAACCTCCGGGGAATTTGAATTGGCCTTTGTCACCGAGATACGCATAAATCCCCCTCAAACACAAATTCCGCAGGGCCTGTCATGATTATGCGGTTTGTTTCGCTGTTCCACTCAATAATCAAATTGCCACCCAAAAGCTCCACGGTTAGAGTACGCTCGGCTCCCCTATTTAGAATGGCGGCGACTGCGGCTGCACAGGCACCTGTTCCACACGCAAGTGTTTCTCCGGCACCACGTTCCCAAACTCGCATTTTTATGTGTTTTGAATTCAAATATTCCACGAATTCAATGTTTGATTTTTTGGGAAATTCCTTATCCATTTCCAAAACAGGCCCTTCCGTGAGAACAGGGGCATTGGCAACCTTGTCCACAAATGTAACGGCATGGGGGTTTCCCATTGAGATTTTTGTAAAAAGTTTGCCGTTAAGCGTGGCTTCCCCTTCCAAAACCGGCTCGCCCATATCCACAGCGGCTAAAAATCCGTTTTCTCCGTTTTTGGTCTGTATAGTTTTTACCCCCGCTTTTGTCTCTATTTTCAGCGGAGCCGCTGTTAAATTCCATTTTTCCCGCACAAAACGTGCCACGCAGCGAATTGCGTTTCCGCACATCTCCGCCTCCGAGCCATCTGCGTTGAACATTTGCATTCTCGCATGATTTTCCGAGTTCAAAGGCGGCAAAATCAGCACAAGCCCATCTGAACCTATGCCAAAATGCCTATTGGAAACCCTTTTGGCCAATTCGCCGGGATTTTCAGGGGTATTTTCCCTGCAATCTATGTAAACATAATCGTTGCCGGCACCCTGCATTTTTGTGAATGGTCTAAGTAACATACTCCCCCTTCCCCTTAAACACAATGGCTGCAAACCTGACATCATCCCTATTTGCAAACCTCAAATCTTTGCGGTACTTCTCAATCTGAACTTCCGCTTCATCAAATTTTGACTTTATATCCGCCTCCGTTGCTCCGGTTTTGGCATACTTTATTTCAAAAACATATTCAAATTTCATGTCCGGGATAGCAGGGTGCTTTTGAAGATATATATCCGTGTAGCCCTCTGTGGTCTCGTCTTCAGAAACAGGCAAATACAAACGGCTTGTGAACAAGGTGGAAAGCATCATAACCTTTATGTATTTTTCGTCAAAGTTCATCAAATCCCTGTTGGAGAGACGTTTCAAAAAATTCTCCGTGAAAAAATCCAGATAGGGTTTTATCTCGCCGTCATAAGCCATCTTATCTATAGTATTCGAAAGTTCAGATGTGCTTATTTGTTTCTTTTCCAAATCCTGTACATAAGAAACTACATATTCCCAGTAAAGAGTTCTTATGGAATAATTGGGAATTTTCAGCCAGGTTTTGCCTCTTTGCATACCGCCATTGGTGAGCATGCCCAAGTAAAACAAAAGCGAAATGAAATATTCCTCGTTGTTCAGTTTTTCCAATGAAAACTTTTCAATCACATTGCCTGCAACGCCGCCGTCTCTTGTTATTTGCAACAGCTTTTCACGGTTGCTTTCATTCTCCGCCAAGCGGCGCAGCCTTGCGTAATCGGTTTGGAGATTGGTGTCTATTATTTGATTGGGCTGCCTGCCTAACTGCAAAACTTGATTGAACAGATAAAGAATCATTTGAGAGTTATAGACTTTATTTTCGCTGTATTCGCTGAACATATAGCCGTTATAATAGGATTCCATGTCAAATTTTATCAGGTTTTTATCAACTCCGGTTTCTTGCATTAGCAATTCAACCTCTTCTCTGGTGAAGCCCATCATCTCATTGTATTTTGGGAAAAGGCTGCAATCGGTTGCCATGTTGAAGCCGCTGGTCAAATCGTTGAGCATCATTGGGGTGATGCCTGTTATGAATATGCGCTTGACAACTGATTTGGTTCCCGCTTTTAGGTTTTCATAAAAAGCCCGGACAATGCCGCCTCTTTTAACTTCGCTGGC
>JAISSJ010000067.1 GCA_031273195.1 Candidatus Fibrimonas sp. | reverse complement strand
TCAAAGGCGGGGCCTGCGGCCCGTTCAAGCCCGCAGATGACGTCCCGCTTTCAATGTGCACCGAATTCCCGGAGCTTTCAACCGGCATCATAAAACTCTCATGCGTGAGGCTGGAAGCCCCTTTCGTGAACAAATGCCCAGACAACGTCGATTTAGCTTGCTATGACCCGGAAAAAGAGATAATCTCTTATCTCTACGGCGAATCGATTATGCTCCCGTTCACATGCGAAGATTTGGACATGGAGGAATTGCAGGAGGCTTTTTCTAAATTCCCCTAATATGCGCAGATTCAATGTAACTGGTCTTTGCGTCCCGGACCAGGACTACATGGTTGACATCTCAAACAGAGAACGAACTGATTTGATAGTTGATTACGGAACGGAACAGTTCATAGTTGAGCGAGGGTTATCTGCTCACGTTTGATTTCCGCAAGCGACGTGCAAAAAAGCCAAGTGCTAAGTGGGTTAGGAAGGGCAAAAAGAAATTCTTGGATTGTTTGTGCTTGTGATTTTTGGGGAAAATTCCCAAAATCAAAACCCCGGAAACAACGCCGCTGCGGGACTCTCTAAGTCCGCTTTCAAATGCAAACCGTCCTTTCTATTCACTTCAATATTATCCGGCATATTCGGCAAAGGAACTTCTTGTTGCGCTATGGTGCTTATGTAATCTATGGTTTCACCAAAAATTTTCCCGCTCTTGTTTGCGGCAAGAACTGCCCCGGCAAAACTTGTCCACTGCGGCAATGCACCGGAAGCTCCCGCCAAGCTGCGGGTCTTTCCCTTGAGTTTGTTGTTGTCGTCAAAACCTATGTAGCTGCATATTGACAAAAGCGAATCCAAAGGCAAAATTCCGCAAAAAGCTGCGGTGCGGTTTTCGTTTGTGGTTCCGGTTTTTCCCATTACCGGGAAAGGATATTTTGAGCCGGAATATGTTATAAAGAGCTTGGAATATGCGCTTGCCGCCGTTCCATACTTAAACACCGCCCTTAGCATAGCCTGCATGGGCAAAACCACGCTGCCCGGCAAAACCTCGCTTGAGTCAACCTCATTTCTGAAGAGCAAACGGTTGTCCCTGTCCCAAATTTCCTTTATTATGCAAGGCTCATTTGATTTTTTGTCCTTGCATTTATACTGCTTGCCGCTCAAAATGCTTTGGTATGCAACTGCCATTTCCGCAATCGTAGCCTCGTTCACGCCGAGAGGCATGCTCATAACCTCCTGCAAGGGACGGTTTATGCCTATGCTTTTAACAAAACCGGCAAACTCGCTCATGGCTATTTTTTTGCGAAGTTCCGGCCATAAAAATACATCATCCATAAACAACGGTTTAGCCTTGTTTTGCTCCGTTAAATCCTGAACCTGCCTGAAATCCGAATATGTGAAATTCGGAAACAATTCGCTTTCCTCTTCAAAAGGAACCGCAGCAGAAGCGTAATATTCATAGCTATGCTGCAACAACCTAACCCTTTCGGGAAACTTTCTCTGTTTTTCCATCTCTTTGCTGTTGTAATTATATTTAAGCGCCTGCAATGCCCGCACCGCTTCAAAACGCCCTTCCAAAAGCCAATCAGTTGTCAATGCGATTTTTGCCTTTTCAAGGGCTATCTCCTTTTTTGCGTCTGCCGTAATGCTTGTGTCAATTATGTTTTTCTCCGCCAATGCCCTTATGTCTTCCGTTGAAAGTTTATCCAGCAAATGCTCCAATAGCCAGATGCTCGCTATGTTCTCCGAGCGAACCGCAGCCCAAGCCATGCTAACCTGCGAACCTTTATCCAAATGGTCGGGGCGGGGGAAATAAACCGTTCCGCCATAAGTGAACAGATTGTATTCGTTTTCCAGTTCGTCCAAAGGGTTCCAACCCAGCTTTAGAGCAAGGGCGTATAGAAAGGGTTTCCAGGCGGAACCCAATTGCCGCTCCGCTATAAACACCCTGTCGTAGCCAACATTGTTTTGCCCAGATTGCGCTGCTGCTACCGTCCCGTTTCGCAAAACCACAAGCGCGCCTTGCAACGGATTTGCAGTATCGGCTCCTATCTTGCTTTGCAAATTGTTCAAATTTTCCTTCACGGCCGCCTCTGCTTTGCTTTGCAAATCTGCATCAAGAGTAGAAACTATTTTTATCTGAGCGCGCCGCCAATCCTCTATGCCAAAACTCTCAAAAAGCTCCTTGTAAAAATCGTCATTCAATTCCCTGTCCACCTTGTCTAAAAGGGAAGAAGCGTTGAACCTGAATTCGCCGTAATTCAGTTCGGGAGCTTTTGCAGCGTCGTGAACATCCTGGTTTATATAACCATTTTCAAGCATTCTGCGCAAAACATACTTTGTCCGGGCTTGTCCCTTCTCCAAAGCCTGTTTTGCCCGCTCCGGCGTTTTTTGCACACGGGGGTCATAGTTGTAAGGCCCCTTAACGGTACCGGCTATAAAGGCACATTCCTCAAGATTGAGCTGCGAGAGAGGTTTATTGAAAAAGTATATGGAGGCTATAGCCGCTCCCCTGCCGGAGCCGTAAACCTGAAACTGATTCAGATAGAACTCCAAAATATCATGCTTGGTAAAATGTTTTTCCAGCCTTAGAGCATCTGTGAGTTCCGTCCATTTTGCCTTTATGCTTTTCTCTTCCCGCCCAAAGACATTTTTTACCGTTTGCTGGCTAAGGGTGCTGCCCCCTTGCCTAAAGCTCATGTTTTTTACGTTATGGAGCATCGCACGGGTGAAACCGTTGAAATCAAAACCGCTATGTTCCCAAAATCTTGCGTCTTCTGCGGAGACTATTGCATCTATAAGGGTTTGCGGAATTGAATCGTAAGGGGCATAGAGGCGATGATTGGTATCAAAAAAAGAGCCTACTACGGAAACTCCGTCCGAATAAAAGGCCCTGCTTTCACCGTTCAGGTTCCGCAAAATATTTTCTCTGGTAAATTTGCGGTCCGGGTCTTGTTTAGGCACAATCAAAAACAGGTAAGCAAAAAGCAGAGAAGCCGCACACACCAATGCCACAGCAATTATAAGCAATGTGCGAAAAACCCTGCGAAATGGAAATCTTTTCAGTAATCTCACTTAGACCGTTCCACATATTCACCCGTGCGGGTGTCCACCTTTATGCGTATTCCCTGTCCGATAAAGAGCGGAATTTGCACTTCTGCGCCTGTTTCCAGAATAGCGGGCCGCATAACGTTGCCGCTTGTGTTGCCCTGAACTCCGGGCGGAGCCTCCACAATGAGCAAGTCCACGAAAGTGGGCGGGATAACTTCTATAGCCTTTCCGTTCCACCAAGTCACCTGCACGGCAGCACCATCCAGGAGCCAAAGCTCTGCGCCGTTAAGTGCGTCTTTGGGTATTTCCACCATTTCACCGCTTGGGTCTAAAAAGAACCAGTTTGTGCCGTCGTTGTAGGAATATGTGACCTCGTTATAGGTTACGTCTGCCTCTTCCACGGTATCGCCGCTTTTCCAGGTGCGTTCCAAAACACGCCCTGTGATGAGGTTTTTAACCTTAACCCTATTGAACGCCTGGCCTTTGCCGGGCTTTACAAACTGATTCTCAATAATCATGTATGGTTGCCCATCTATCATAATCTTGAGCTTTTTCCGAAATTCATTTGTGCTAACTGATCCCATGTGAGGGAATATAGAATTTTCTAAATTCCCCTTTATGAACTGCTCGGCGTATCGGAACAGGAGCTTGACAGGGCGGGTGCCGCTGTAGCTGCCTATGCCGGAAACAATCAAGGAGTTTTTATTTTACTGCGTAGTCCCGCTTCCGTACGCTGATTGCCGACTATCGTCGCAGAGTTCGGTTTTGGCGGTTATTTTGTAAAAATATGGTGTCAGGTTCGACAAACCTGTATCGGTAAAGCTATTGGTTGCCACTTTGCCGAGAAGCGTGTACGTTCCCGTTACGGTTGACGAGCGATAGACGGAATAGGACACTGCGCTGTTCACCGCATTCCATGAGACTTCCAAACTGCTTGATGACCGGGGTGTCACGATTATGTTCGTTGGGACGGATGTCTCGCACAGTGTAGTAACGGAAACAACATTGCCGCCTAAATTTTCGGCTGTTCCCCCGCAAGCATTTATTGATTTAACGGAGTAATAGTATGTCGTTGAAGCGGATACAGTAGTATCTGTAAGAGACGTGCTGGTCACCCTTCCTCCAACGCTACTATATGAGCCATATCTTTCTATACCGCGATACACTACGTAAGAAGCCGCACCGTCAACGTTATCCCAGGTAAT
>JAISSJ010000170.1 GCA_031273195.1 Candidatus Fibrimonas sp. | reverse complement strand
CTGTTCCGCATAATTTTTGTTGAGTTTAAATGTCGGCAAAACGTCCAGATTCGGCGCAGCAGCTAAAATTTCCTCTTTGTACCTTTTCACGGACTCCGCAGAATTTATGGGCGGCTCGGTATTGGGCATTGCCAAGATACGCCCGAACTGCTGCCCGGCACTTCTTGCGTAATTCGCCAAATCAAGCCCTTGCCTCAAATGAATATGAAAATCATCGGGAAGCGGAAGGGAGAGTTCTCGTGGCATAGGGATAAAATATAAAATTTCACGCCTCGTCATCCCCAAACAGCAGCACTTCGCTAATATCCTTTTTACCCAAAGCGAGCATGTAAAGCCTGTCTAAACCCAGAGCCACACCTGAACATTCCGGTATTCCTTTTTCCAAAGCCGCTAAAAAATTATCATCTGTTTTTGGTATCGGTTTACCCGTTTTTTTTCGCTTTTCCAAATCTTCCGAAAAACGTTTTTTTTGTTCTTCCGCATCTATCAATTCTTCGTAGCCGTTGCAGAGTTCAATTCCGTTTATGTAAAGCTCAAACCTGCACGCAACGTCTTTGCGGATTTTTGCAAGGACGGCCCTTTGCGGCGGGTAGTCCACAATAAATTCCGCGCAATTCTCTCCTAGGCTCGGTTCTATAATACCACTCATTGCGTAATCTTCAATCTCTTTCGGGGTCCAGTTATTGTGTTCCGCCTTTAATCTTTCAAAATCGACTTTTTCAAAAAGCTGTTCCCAACTTGTTCTTTTCAAACTCAAATTCAAACCTGTTATTTCATTAGCCAAATCCAAAACTTCCTGTTGCAAATCCTCTGCGGAAAATCCGGTTCTATACCACTCTGCAATATTAAATTCACAGTTGTGCCGCTCACCGGATTCGCCTTTTCTAAGGGCATGTGTCAGGCAAAATATATCTCCGTAGCCGTTTGCTAAAAGCCGTTTCATAAAAAATTCGGGGCTTGTGGCCAAATAACGCGTGGGTGAAAGCGTTTCAAAATAATCTAGTTGCGGGTCCGTGCCGCTCGCCGCAGAGAGTATGGGAACATCTACTTCCAGAAGGCCTCGCTTTAAAAAAAAATCCCGGACTTTACAGTGCAAGTGTTGGCGTTGTTTCCAAGTGTTGACGTTTATCATGGCAAATCTTTAAATATTTCCTCTGCCAAAAACTTATAGTCCCGCATGACCTTGCTGTAATACCTCATGGGCAAAGTATTACCGCTTTTTAATTTTTCGTCAAGGGTTCCAAGCCCTACGTTGTAGGCTATCAGAGCGTGTTGCAGGTTTTGGTATTTAGCTATTAGCCTAAGCAAATACGCTGTACCTACCATCAGGTTTTTTTCCGGAACAAACAGATCTTCGGGGGAGTTTATCCTTACTCCAACGGAATGGGCTATCTCCAAAGCGGATTCGTATTTCACCTGCATTAACCCCAATGCCCCCGATTTTGCGCCGGAAATGTAGGTTCCTCTTGCATTTGGATTTCCGTGACTTTCGCTCCTGATGACGGCTAAAATCAGAACGGGGTCTATTTTGTAATCGGTTGATATTGCAAGTAATTTTTCCGTTAAAATATTTTTTTGGCTATCGGATAATCTTTTGCCGGCCAGAATATCCAATCCTCTGCTGATGCGAACATAAGCCAAGACTTTTGTTCCCTGTTCGTCAACGCTGTGAATTTTTGCGTGCATGGTTGAAATTTCGTTGTTTAATGTTTTAATGTGCGCATTTTTGTTTTGCCATTTTGTGAATATGAAGATTACAAAGACGGTAGTTAAGAGAGCAGTGAGGATTAGATGGAGGATGGATAGGCGCATTTGGGTAATGTATAAATATTTTCCCGTGGCTCAAAACTGCTAATTCAACATCAAATTCTGTGCCCTGCTTATCAAATACTTGCAGTCTTCTATATCCTTGTAATCCTTCTCCAGCTCACGGTAAAATTTGCGGGCTTCACCGGTTTTATCTTGGGAAAGCAAAACGCTTATCAGGTAAACATAAGTCTTGGCAAGGCGCAGGGTTGAATAATTGGCTTTATTTTCCATTATTCCGTAAAGCCATGCCAGCGCGGTGTACATATGGTCGTCTATGTCCATGTCCTTGAGCGCGAACTTGCACATCATGAAATTGCTCACAACAATATCAAAACCGTCTGTAGTTCGTTGCTCGCCCATGTGTTTCAAGTTAAATTCGTTCAACAGCCATGAGAGGTAAGACGCGCTCTTTTCCCTGGGAACTCTGAAAAAGGATTCTTCACCGGCACCGCTGTAGCTCATGGCCAAATTGCGGCGCAAAGGCGTGGTATTGGAGAGCTTGGCCCTGTTCTCCTGAGTTAAATGCGATTCAAAACGCCCTTCGGGAAATACTATTGTAAACCAGTCCAGCCTGGTGGAAGCATAAAAACACTTTGGACAAACGGCAACCTGATAGCAGGAGAAATCTATAGCATTGGGGTCAGGCTCATCCGGCACAAAAACAGGGACTATCTCGGAATCGCTCCATTGTTGCCTGTAATAATTCTCATCTATTATAAAGCCCGCTACATTATCGTGAGAGCAAAGCGGGCAAATCATCTTCAAAGAGCGGAAATGACCTTTGCCTTCCGACAGTCTGAAAAATGTTCTGTTCAATTCGGGATTTATCTCGTGAAAATCGCGCTCAAACTCTACTATCGTGGAATATACCGAAAATAATTTTACACTGCTCAGTTGCTCTTGCACCTCCGGCGGCCCGCCAAAGAATGCAATTTTACGACCTTCCTTGCTCAACTGCTCGTAAATGTTTTTGAAATACATTATAGCCGCGCCGTCTATGCGTTCGGTGCTGCGCATATCAAAAGCCATGTCCAGTTTAGAATCTTTGATTTCGTCCATCAGGAACAATTTATACTTAAGCACCTGAGCAGAGGTAAACTCCTGACCGGCATCGTAGCATAAATAATGCCCACGGACTTGTTTAGATAAGCTCATAGGTAGAGAGAATATAGCAAATTATGGAAGCACAACATTAAACCTTCCATTGCAGGCTATTGCGGAGTAACCCTCGTGTACAGGGTGCAAAGGTTCTCCGGTTGCGGAAAAGAGGGATTTTTCGCCTTTTAATGTTGAAAAGGAACCGCCGGCTTCTGCAAAAATGAGCGGATATGGAGCTATATCCCAAAGCGATACCACAGGGTCTGCCATTATTTCCGCCTTGCCGCAGGCTACCAGGTAATAGCCAAAGCAATCTCCCCAGCCACGGTAGAGCCTGGCATTTTTGCGAATACCCTCAAACCACCGGCCATAGCCTTTGTTTTCCATTGTGTTTATGGTGCCGGAAAGCACCAGGGAATTTTTAAGCTCCCCTACCTCAGAAACTTTTATGGGTTTTCCTTCATCTGCAAACGCGCCGCCGCCTGCGGCAGCCCAAATTTTGCTGTTCAATGCGGGCAGTTGGATTAAACCTGCTACTGCAACTCCCTTTTTTAAAATCGCAATCAAAGTTCCAAATAAAGGAACCCCGTAAATAAAGGATTTTGTGCCGTCTATGGGATCCAGTACCCACTGGTACTGCGCACCGGGATTTTCCTGCCCGAACTCTTCGCCTATAAATCCGAATTCCGGGGTTTCTTTTTGCGCAAAGTTTCTCACCAGTTCTTCTGTTTTTTTGTCTGCTATGGTAACAGGCGTGGCATCTGCCTTCCACTCAACATTGAGGGCTGTTTTCCAGTGTTTGAGTATTTCGTTTTGCGCAATGTCGCCTGCTTGCAGAACCAGGGAAAGAAGGTCGCTACCCATAGTATATATCTCTTCCTTTCAGGCGTATATTTATCAGCAACCCAATCAAAATCATGCAGGTTATAACAAAAGAGCCGCCGTAAGAGAGAAACGGCAAGGGCAATCCGGTGACGGGCATAAAGCCAACGGTCATAGCTATATTTACAAATGTATGGAAAAACAATATGGTACACGCTCCCGCAACCACCAAATTCACGTATCTATCCGTATGCAACCGGCAAATCATAATGCCTCGCAAAAACAGAGTGAAAAACAAAATCAAAACCACAATTACTCCAACAAAACCGAATTGCTCGCCCAAAACACTGAATATGAAATCCGTGTGCTTTTCCGGCAAAAAGGCCAAATTTGTTTGCGAACCCTCGCCAAAACCTTTGCCGAACAAACCGCCGCTACCTATTGCCACCTGCGATTGTATAACCTGGTAACCATCGCCCTTTGGATCGCGAACCGGGTCTATGAAGGTTAAAATACGGCTTCGCTGATGGTCTTCCATGGAATTCCACGCCATTTGGCTAACATAGCCGGCACCCACATCAAACACCATTACGAGAATTATCAGCCAAATGGGGAATTTGAATTTTATTGAAACAAAAAAGATGCATATAATCAGCAGGTTCCAGTACAGGGCGGAAACTGCGGAAAGTATAATGCTCGCTACAGGGCTAACAAATAAAAACAGGTCAACAAGCCTAAAACCCGCAAAGTAAAAATGCACAAGCGTCATAGCGGTAAAAACCAAAGCCGTGCTTAGATTCGGCTGTTTAAGAACCAGCAAAAAGGGAACTATGAACATTAAACCCGGGACAAGCAGGGTTTTGGGTTCCAGTATGCTCACCTTGTGCTTTGAAAGCCAAAGAGAGCTGGCGAGCAAGTAGGCAATTTTGGCAAATTCCGAAGGCTGAAACCTAAACCCTGCGATATCCAGCCAGCGACCCGCACCCTTTGACACATGCCCGGAATCCATCACTATCAGCAATGCTATAATCGCAAGGGCATAGGAAATATAAGCTATGTTCTTCCAGAATTTGGCCGGCAAAAAAACTATGATTGCAGCGAACAAAAAACCAATGGCAAAATGTATTATCTGCTTGAACCATTCCGTTTTATACCAAATTAAGTCCGTGTTGCTTGTAGCCGAATACACAAGCATTATCCCTATTCCTATAAGGGCGAAAAGCGAACTCATAAACAGCCAGTCTAATTTTTTCATTCTACCGCCTTTTGCAAAGTATCCGGATGAAAATAAGCCTCCAAAATTTTTTGCGCTATTGGGGCCGCCATTGCCCCGCCGCCGCCGGCATTCTCAAGAACCACGCCCACAGCTATTTCAGGGGCATCAAGGGGTGCTACGGCGGCAAACCACGCATGTGTTTTTTCGCCGTGGGGATTTTCTGCGCTGCCGGTTTTGCCGCCCACTTTTACGCCACGAACAGCGGCGCGCCGCCCCGTGCCGCTCGGTGCATTTACAACCTCATACAGACCCTTGAGCACAATCTCTCTGGTACGCTCCGAAAGATTTCCTTCGCTCACCTTTACAGGTTCAAATTTCTTTATCAAGTCTCCTTCGGGGCTTCTTATCTCCTTCAGAAAATGCGGTTTGTACAAACCATTGCCCCAAGCCATAGCTCCTATCATAGCTGTTTGCTGCAAGGGTGTAACCAAAAGAGCGCCCTGCCCAATGGAAATATTAAGTATTTCTCCCTGGCTCCATTTCCAGCCCCTTTTTTCAAACCATTTTTCATAAGCGGCGGAATCTATCAAAAGCCCGGAACGCTCGCCCGGAATGTCCACGCCCAACGCAGAGCCAAGGCTAAAACGCCTGCCCATTTCGCTAATTCTTCTGTTGCCTATGTCTAAGCCGGCCTGGTAAAAAAACACATCGCAGGATTCCCTTAACGCACCGATTACGTTCAACGTGCCGTGCCCGCCGCCGCGCCAGCATTTTGCATATCTGTTTCCAAAATGAAAACCGCCAAGGCATGTTTTATATCTAGTATATTCTGTGATAACGTGGTTTTCCAAGCCGGCAGCCGCAGTGATTACCTTAAAAACAGATGCCGGCGGATACACTCCGCTTATGGCTCTGTTCGTAAGCGGTTTTGCCGTGTCTAAAGCCACGGATGCCCACGCTCTATGGAGTTCTTTTTTTTCCAGGGAAAATATATTCGGGTCCAGCGGCGGGCGGCTCACCAGTGCATAAATTTCGCCGTTTTGAGGGTTGAGCGCAACAACGGCTCCCTTTAATCCTTCTGGAATTGCTGTTTCGGCTACTTCCTGCAACCGCCAATCTATTGTGGTTACAATGGTATTTCCAGAAACCGGTTTAAAAAACGGCATTCCCGCTACAGACCCCATTTCACGTCCGGTGGCGTTTACTTCAACGTACCTAAAGCCGTTTTCGCCTTTGAATTCATTCTCATAACTGAGTTCCAACCCTTTTTTGCCTATTCTATCGCCCATAACGTAGTTGGTATTTTCCGGCAACTCAAGTTCTTGCTCGGATATTTCGCCGGTATAGCCGAATATGTGGGCGCCATACGAACCAAAGGGGTAATCTCTGCGCGATTCCACCAAAATTTCAATGCCCGGCAGTTCCTCTCCGCGTTCTTCAAAAAGGGCCACGGTTTCTATGGAGGCATCTTCTATAAGCCTTTGGAGCTTGAATTTTTGCCATCTGCCCCTTTCAAAAGTAAATGCAAGGGCAGCGGAATCCAGCAAGCGATTTCCGTCTTTGTTCGTGATTCTCAAAAGCCTATTGAAAACGGAATCCCTGTCTTCCTTGGTTTTAAAATTGTTGTACAGCAGCGATATCTGGTAAGACGGTCTGTTGCGAACCAAAACCACTCCGTTGCGGTCTAAAATATAACCCCTGTTCGCTTTTATATTAACCTTGCGGATGCGGTTTTCCTCCGCCCTTTTCATATTGTTCTCATATTCAAAATATTGCAGTTGCAAAAGCCTGAAAACCAGAATCAAAAAAGCTATAGTGCAAGCACCTGTAAACGCAAGCGTTTTTAAATTTGTTTCCAGTCTAATTTCTTCAGGATGCTGGGAATGATAAATCATTATGGCCCCTGCTTATGCATCTCTACTTTCTTTTCCGTTTTCAGAGATAGCAGATAAAAGAAAATTGCTCCGATAGCAACGGTGTAAATGGCATTTGGAAGAGTGAGCGAATATATGATTTTCGGAATATCATCGGAGGTTTTTCCTATTGAAAAATAATATATCGCATCTTTTAAAAAATCGGCTAAAATCAACACAATTATTTTCGGAAACAAACTCAAATTTATAAAACTCTCTTCAATTTGCCCAACTACAAAACCTATAGTGCAATAAGCAAGCGAAAATGCGCCGAGCCATTCAACTGGTGCATAAACATCGCAAAGCAAACCCGACATAAACCCTGCAAAGCAACCGGCAAGAGAGCCGTGCCTGAGCGCTGTTATAACCGTCAGAATCAAAAGAAAAGAGGGTTGTGCTCCTTGTATTTCAATACGGGGAACGATAACCGTTTGCAAGATAACCGCCACAAAAAACAGGAATGCGTATAAAAGGAATTTAAGCATATTACTCCCACTCCCACACAATCCAGTCTGTATTTTTGCGAATGATAAATGCCTCTTCCAAAGATTCTACAGGTTGCAGCAGTTCAATGCTTCCATAGCTCAAAACTTCCGAATTATTCTTATCCAGTTTAGTCACAACGCCAACAGGAATGCCCTTGGGATAAATTCCGCCGAACCCGGAAGTCACGAGCGTATCGCCCTGAGCCAAATTCGCATAACTGGAAATTTGAATTTGCATGTTTCCGTTATCCTTTGAAAATACCGTTCCCAACTCCCTGGAGCGTTGGGAAGCAACGGAGATTACCGAATTAGGGTCGGAAAGAAGCTGTACCATTGAGTGATGGGTAAACACTTTGGAAACCTTGCCCACCAAGCCTCTGGTGGTAAATACGGGCATTCCGTAAAAAATGGAATCTGCTGCGCCTCTGCTCACCACAACAGTTGTCGTGTAAGGCCCGGGATTCTGCCCTATTATCTGCGTTAAAACAGTTGGGAAATTATCCCAATGCTGCTCAATAATACCCAAAAGGTCTTTTAACCGCTCGTTTTCAATGGCGTATTCCCTCGCTAAATCCTCTTTCAGTTTCAGCCTGGCATTCTCTTTTTTCAGTTCCATGTTCTCTTTGCTGAGTTCGCTTGCGCGCACAAGATATGAAGCCGCAGACTGCGGCACGTAAAAAACGGTTGAAAGAAAAAAATCCGCGATGTTCTGCTTGTGCTTAACCTGTATTAACTGCATATATATGGAGAGGCTAATAAGCGTAACAAACACGACTGAGCCACGCGCCCATTTGCATATTCTTGCTATATGTCGAAATAACTTCATTACACGGAAGATGCCATGAGAACTTTGCAATTACGATAATAATCCAAACTTTCCAAAATTCTAGCGGTGCCCTTGCACACGCACAAGGGGGCATCATCTATAACGCTAACCGGCAAGCCGGTTTCGTGGCGGAGCCTTGCATCCAAGCCCATCAATTGGCTTGTGCCTCCGGCCATTATTATGCCTTTGTCCAGAATATCCGCAGAAAGCTCTGGCGGGCAGCTTTCCAGGGCTTTTTTTACCGCCTCAACAATTTGCAGAACCGCTTCGCTCAAAGCATCTCTTATCTCTTCGCTTTTTATAACGATTGTGCGCGGAATGCCGGCTGCAAGGTCTCTACCCTTAACCTCCATTTCCAGCTCTTTTTCCAGCGGATATGCGGAACCGATTTTCTTTTTAACGTCTTCCGCCATGGATTCTCCTATCAAAAGCCCGTGGGTGCGCCGCAAATAACTGACGATGGCACTATCCATTTTATCACCGCCTACCCGCACGGAAGCCTTGCAAACCAAACCTCCAAGCGAAATCACCGCGACCTCCGAGGTTCCGCCCCCGCAGTCTATAACCATGTGGCCGGAAGGCTCCGCAACAGGGATTTGCATGCCGATAGCCGTGGCCATAGGCTCTGCGACCAAATGAACCTCACGTGCGCCGGCTGCCCTTGTTGCGTCCAAAACCGCCCTTTTTTCCACCTCTGTTATTCCCGAAGGAACGCCTACCACAACCCTGGGCTTAACCAAAAACAGCGGATATCTTTGAACCCGGCTGATAAAGTACTGTAGCAAGGCTTCTACTAAATGATAATCTGCTATAACGCCGTCTTTCATCGGACGTACGGCAATAATTTCATCTGGGGTGCGCCCCAGCATTTTTTTGGCTTCTGCGCCTATGTATGTAACCCTTTCGCTTTTTCTGTCCACAGCTACAACGGTAGGTTCGTTAATAACAATGCCTTTGCCTGCCACATGAACCAAAGTATTGGCCGTGCCTAAATCTATGCCTATATCACAGGAAAACAATCCAAACATATTAAATTCCTCTTCTAAACCGGGCTATAATATAGAAAAATACGGCGGCTACACTCCAATTCTCTCAATCTGCCCATCCACCCGTACCAAAGCACGGTCGCTGCTGGAAAAATCCTGAGTGATTATGAAACTTGAAATCCCCAGCCTCTTTATCTTTTGAGAATACTTTTTCCTCAAAAAGTTGTTTATGCTGTTCGCATCGGAAAATTTAAGGGCTTCGTAGGAAATAGCCCTCGCTTCATCGTAATTTATGGAACGTATTATCTTTTTGCATTCCATAATGCACCAAGACACCATGGAAAATTCGTCCACGCCAAGTCCTACCAATAACAGGGCGCTAAGAGGGTCAGAGGCCATTTCTCCGCAAATGCTCACCTGAATGCCCTCTTTGTGGGCAGCATCTACTATCAGCTTTATAGACCTCAGAACAGCCGGATGGTGCGGCTCGTACATGGGGGCTATCTTTCCGTTGGTCCTGTCCACGGCTAAGGTAAATTGAATTAAATCGTTTGTGCCAATGCTCAAAAAATCAACCATCTTCGCAATTTCCTCTATAATCATAACCGCAGCGGGAATCTCAATCATCACGCCTATCTCAATTTTTGGAATACTAAGCCCTTCGGCCTTTAATTCCGCACAGCAATCGTCGTAAATATCCTTTGCCCTTTCTATTTCGCTTACACTGGAAATCATGGGGAACATTATCTTTAAATTGCCTCTATCGCCGGCTTCTATAAGGGCCTTCAACTGCTCCCTGAAAATATCCTTGCGGTCCAGGCAAAGCCTTATGGAACGCCAGCCCATAAAGGGATTGGACTCGGTTTCCATGCTCACCGAAGAGAGCATTTTATCTCCGCCGGCATCCAGAGTTCTTATGGTGACCGGCAAAGGCTCCAACTGGTGGGTAACCTTGCGGTAAGCCTCTGCCTGCTCGCTCCTTGTAGGCAGGGTATCGCGCCCAAAGTAAAGAAATTCCGAGCGGTAAAGCCCTACCCCTGTTGCGCCAAAGGAGATTATTTCGCTGGCTTCTTCGTATCTCTCTATGTTTGCGTTCAATCTTATGTATTTTCCATCCATGGTTATAGGCTCCAGTTCCCTCATGGTGGAAAGCTCTAATTTCTGGTTTTGAAAAACTTCTATCTGTTTTTTGTACTTGCTTATGTCGTTTTCATCGGGGTTGATTATGACAATTCCGTTGGTACCGTCAAGTATAAGCAAATCGCCGGCATGTATGGATTCGGATAAATTTCCAAGACCCATCACAGCCGGTATCTGCATTGAACGCGCGAGTATTGATACATGGCTTGTTGTGCTGCCGGAATCTATGGCAAGCCCCAGCACCTTTTCCTTGTCAAAGTGCATGAGCATGTTCGGGCCAATGGAAAACCCTACCAGCACAACGCCTTCCTCAATTTCTTCCTGCAGCACAAAATTATTTTCGCCGCTGCTCAAATGCAAAAGCATTCGGTTGTAAATATCTTTAAGGTCCAAGGCCCGGTCTTTGAAAATTCCATCTCTCTTTTCAAAGGTGTCAATCAATTTTTGCATGCAAAGGTGAAACGCATAACTGGCATTCCATTGCTCGTTTCTTATCAGGGAAATGACGTTTTCAATCAACGAAGGGTCTTGCAGAATCATCAAATGCGAGTCAAAAATTTTAGACTCGTCTTTGCCGGCCATTTGGAGTGTTAAATCGCGCAGGTTTGAAATTTCCTTTTTTACCTGCCAAACCCCCCTGCGAAAAAATTCAATTTGGTTTGCCGTGTTTTCTTTTGGAATCTTGAGCTGTGAAACCGTGAATCTCTGGCGAACTATCAGCTTTGTTTTGGCTATAGCATAGCCTGGGGAAGCGGCTTTCCCGACGAATATCTTTCTTTGCGTTGTTTCTTGTTTATGAAGCATCTTCGTAAAATTTGTTGTTGAACAATTCCGTTAATTCATCTGCTACTCTCTGCTCATCCGGGCCATTTATCAAAAATTCAACTTCGGAACCGGGTTCTATTACCAGCATCATCAAATTCAATATGGATTTTGCATTTATTCTTTGGCCGGAATACACAAGCTCTACGGAGCTTTGCGCTACGCTTGCGATATTTACTATATATCCGGCAGGCCTAACATGAATGCCAAGCGTATTTTGAACTATGAGTTTGCAACTTATCACTGCGCTAACCTTAAAAGAAGTCTATGTTTACATCCAGCCCGTCTTGCATAATCAAGCGGAAAAGGCTGTCTGCCGAATGGATTGTTGTGGCTAAATCATCATGCAATTTGCGATCGTTCAATAATATGCCAAGCGTGTTGTTTTTTGATTCCAATTTCTTGGTTAAAGCCAGAACTCGCTGCACAGCCGTGTCTGCCCCTACAACCAGCGTATTGGTTTGGCCCAGCAAGCCGTTGGCATCGCCCACCAGATTTTTCAACGGTTCTCTGTTTTCATCCAGAATTTCGTTAATCTTTTTTGTGGCAATGGATAAACTTGCCAAACTACCTTGCAGTGCAGGGTCTGCCCTCAGAATTAAGCCGCTGGCTTGGTCTTCCAGGTCTTCGGCTTTTGCCAGAATGCGGCGGAATCTGTCTTTAAAGTCCTGGGAGGCTATGGTGGAATCCAGCATTAAGTGCGCAATGTTCATTATTACTTTTGCGCTATCCAGAACTTCGCCGGCCATGCCCATAACCTCGGCTATGCCGGCATCAAATTGGCCTCTTATGGTATCGCCCGTGGAAAACATTTGGGGGGAATCCCCCAGGAGCATTCCTATTTGCCTTTCCCCCAAAAGCCCTATGTTCTGCACGCGAATATCCGAATCTTTTGGTATTTTAACGTCGTTTCTCAAGGAAATTCGCACAAGAACGCCGTTTTTGTGCAAAATTATGCTCTCCACTTTGCCCAGTTTAACGCCATTTACCTTAACAGGGTCGTCTTGGGCCAGGGTGCTTACCTGGTTAAATCGCAGATAATATGTCAAATAGGTTTCGCGGGGGTCTTTATCATTTAAAAAAAACATGCCAAAAATGAGAATTATCAAGGCCACAATTATAACTAAGCCTACGATAAAATATAATGCCATGTCTTTTTTCACTCACAAGCCTCCGGGGAACACTGGTCCTATAATATAGAAAAAATTAGCGGGGTTAAAAGAGAAATTGCCCAAAAACTGGCATATTTTTTGCATACTTTAAAAAAATTAAAGTTTTTTCTCGGTTATGCCGATATAAAAAATGTAAATTAAAGGAAAGCGAGGTTCTTATGGCCGGTATGTCAGTAGGTGGATTGGTTTCAGGATTGGATACCAATAGCATAGTAGCGCAACTCACAGCGCTTGAGCAGGCTAAGGTCACGCGCGAAATGAAAAAGAAGGATGATGCGCAGAAAACGCTGGATAAGTTCAAAGATTTGCAAACCCGGCTCGGCAATTTGTCGGCAAAGGCAGCTTCCCTGGAAACCCCGGACAAATTCAATGTTTTCAAGGCACTTTCAAATTATGAGGATTATGCCGTTATTTCCGGCAGGGAGGGGGCGACCGCCGGTAGCTACGACCTTGTAGTTAATCAGTTGGCATCAACCCAAAAGGTAGCCTCAAATAAAATAGATGCAGTAAACACGCCTGTAGTTGACGCTGCGGCTATGTCTGATGTTTTCGGCGCAAATGACACCATTAAAATAACCCTGTCCAGAAGCGAAGCCGCTATTAAAGCCGACTCTACCAAGAAAACCGTTGATATATCCATTTCAAAAACCGATACCTTAAAGGATATTGTCAATAAAATAAATGCCGCTGAAGGCACTGGCGTTAAAGCAAGCATAATGACCTTGGGGGATGGCGATAATAGACTGGTTTTAACCGCTGTTGATACCGGCACAAAAGGCTTTTCCATGACCCAAGACAATACTGGCACCAGTGTAAGTTTAATGGAATATCTTGGTGTTTTATCTGTAAGCACTGGTGACCAAGTTGCCGCATCCAGCGGTGCTTTGCTCACTAATAACGGCACAGTCGCAGATAAAGATACCACTTTTGACGAATTGAACATGGCTTTAAATAAGTTAAAGCCCTCAGATGCGATAGGCATATATTTGCCCACAGAGAATGGAGATGGAAGCGGAAACGACGGCTGGGTTACCTTTAGTTTATACAAAAGTGGAAGTTATAGAACTATAGACGAAGTGCTGGAGGAAATAAATGGTGCTTTAGAAACCTCTGGATCCGGTATAAGAGCCGAGCTTAATGCATCCGGTGAAATAGTTTTAAGAGGAGATTTGGATGGAGACCAAAATTTCAGCCAAATGGGTGGCGTAAAAATCCAAATAGGAACCCTTAAAAATGGTGTGGCTGGAGATAGTTTCTCCGGTGACGCAAGCATATTTTCCGATGTGAAAAAAGATATGGGAACCCTTAGCAAGCGCAATGAATTTGCCAATGTTATAAGCGAAGGGAAAAATGCTATCTACTCCATAGATGGAATGTGGATCAACTCGCAGAGCAACAGCGATGACAAAACCATAAGCGGTTCTGTTTTCACCCTGAAAAAAGTGAGCCAGCCCGGAATGGAACACATAAAAGTTTCTCTAGAAATTGATATGGACGGCCTTGCGAGCAAAATAAGCGAATTTATAGAAGAATACAATTCGCTGATGAAATTCATAGATGAAAACACAAAAGCCACTGTAAAAGAGGACACCGACAAAACCACGGGCAAAAAAACGACTGTACGTGAAACCGGCGCATTTACGGGAGATACCGGTGTTTCTTCCCTGCGTGACAATTTGAGACAAATGCTCACAGGCGTCATAGACCAGATAACAGAGGCTTTGGGCAAAGGCTACAACACGAAATATTCATCTGCAGCTACTATAGGCATAACAACTCAAAAAGACGGCTCAATGAGCGTGGACAAAGACAAGTTGTTAAAGGCTCTGAATTCTGACCTTGAGGGCGTACGCAAACTGTTCACAACAGGCAGCTTTAGCGATAACCCGGAGTTCAAAGTTGGATATTACAATAAAAGTTCCACAACCGGCGTATATCAAATTGATGCTGCAACCGGCGAAGTGAGATTGAACGGCGAACTTCTGGAAAGTTCCGTGCTGCTCAACATAATTACTTTGAAGAACGGACTTTCCTTTGAAGTTCCGACTAGCGGAACAGCAAATGTTACATTCGTGCGCGGCATAGCAGGCCAGATTGCGAATTTTGTAGAGAAAGCAAAAAGCTCCGTGGACGGCTATTTCAAGCAGTCGGAAAAAACCTATCAGACCAGAATAGATTCAATTCAAAAGAGAATTGATGAATTGCAGATGCGCGTGGATAATTACACAGCCAGAATTACCAGGCAATTTTCAACTTTGGAAAGAAGCATGGCCAACCTGCAATCTCAAACCGCAAACATGATGGCAGCCCTTAACTCAACATCTTACAGGTAACTTTAAAGCGAGGATTTTTTATGCAAAACGCAACTTACAGCAAACCTGGTTTAGGTCAATATCGCCAAGCCTCCGTTGAAACGGCAGACCGCGGGCAATTGATTATAATGATTTACGACCATTGCATTAAATGGTGCGGCATAGCCAAAGAGGCTTTGGAGGCCGGCCGTTTTGCCCGCAAGGCAGAGGCCTGCCACAAGGTTGAAGCCGGCATAAACGAGCTGATGGCTTCTCTTGATATGAAAAAAGGCGGCGAAATCGCGAAAAATCTCTGGAGGCTATACGACTTTTACAGTTTCCACATTCATGAAGGCAACATGAAAAACATCGCCAAGAACTTCACGGATGTTCAGGAGATGATGGGGCAACTGAGGGAGTCTTGGCAAAAGGCACTCGGAGAGATTCGCCAGAACAGGGAATTTGCGAGCAAGCTGGCCACAGGCACGCCTCGCAGTTATGTGAGCATGGTAGGTTAATATGCGTCAAGATGTAAAATCCTTATCTTCAAGAATAGAAGGCGCAATGCAGCTCTGCAAAAAAGTCCTTGAATGCGGTGAAAAAATCAGGGAACTCTCTCCGCTGGACATCGGGATAGAATCCTATGCCGAAGAGTTGATATTGCACACCGAAGACAGAGGCCGTGCCACAAGGGCAGCTATTCAGGAGTTAAACACAATAAACGGCTTTTACGAAACAATAGAAAAAGACCCAACGGCAACAGCCTCCGAAAAAGCCTTTTTAAAAGAGAGAATAAGCTCCATCAACGACTTATTGGCTCCACTGTTCATAAAACAGAACAGTGTAATAAGAAAAAGCATAGAAGTTCACCTAAACTCCCTGCGCCAGGAATCCGTAGAATTCAGGCACAACGTAGGAGTTATCAAGAATTACCTCAAGGCACCGGACAATAGAACTTTTTACGGCTGATCAAAAAGCTCTTAGCTCGTTCAAATACTTGTTCGCAGAAATGGCTATGGGCATTAAGTAAGCGTTTTTGCCGGCAGCTTCTATTATGGTTAAAATTCGCCTGCCTATTATGCAGTTGCCTTCCAGGTCAAAGCGGAAGTTCGGGGGGAACACCACCTGATTGGTTGTTTCCCAATAATTGCGGGAGGCAGATCCGGCAACGGGGCTAAGCCCTATCCACATTTCAATTTCCTGCAGTTGCTCAAACCACTGGTTTAAAATGCCCTCGGAGAAAAAAGGCTGCGTGAAAAAGCCGGCAGCTCCGGCATCCAGTTTTTCCTTGCAGTAGTCAAGCTCTTTTTTAAAGGACTGGCGGTAGGAATCCTGCCCGGCATAGACTTTTAATTGAGGAAATTTCGCCTTTAAATGCTTAATGGCCTGCGGAACTTTTACGCCGCTCGGAACAAAATTCGGTATGTCTATCGGAGGGTCGCCGCTGATTAAAAGAACCTGCTTTAAGCCGAGCGAAACCAATTTTTCAATTTTTGCCTCCAAGTCGTCAAGGGTGCGGTCTATCAGCCTGAAGTGCGGAATTGCGGCCACTCCGTTTTTCAGCAAATGCTCCGATGCCTCAAAGCTCTTTATTTCAACGCTGCGAAGCTCCGGTATATTTATAGCCTTGATTTTCGGGAAATTGTTTATATGCACTTTGGATTCCTCTAAAAAAGAATCCAAAGTCCTAGGTACAAGTTCAAGGGCTATCTGCATTTAAAGAATATAGTAAAGTTCTGCGCTTATGCTCGCTTGATTCGTGGAATTTTTCTATTATGGCTCTATCGTGCTCGCTCGCTTTGCCGTTGAGCAGAAATTCGTCTATGCTGCGATAGCTTATGCCCATTTCGCTTTCGTCCGTTTGGCCGTCAAAAAGGCCTGCGGAAGGAGCTTTGCTTATTATAAAATCAGGCGCATTCAAGAAACGCAAAAATTCGTAAATCTCCGTAACCGTAAGGTCGGCAATCGGGTTGAAATCAAAAGCCCCGTCGCCCCACTTTGTGAAATAGCCCATATAGCCTTCGCTCAGGTTGCCCGTTCCGGCCACAAGCCTGCCTTCGCTTGCGGCAACCGCATAGAGCGTGGACATTCTAAGCCGTGGAGCTATATTGGCAAGCGCAGAATCGCTGAGCTGCGTTTTTTCGCCAACAACACCTACAAACTCATTTTTTATATGGGATAAATCTATTAGCCGTGTGGCTATGCCGAATTGCCGTGCTATGCTTTCGGCATCGTTTTTGTCTATCTCATAATTTCGTTTTGAGCCGCAGGGCATAATTATGCCAACTGTGTTGTCACACGCCTTTTTGCAAAGAAGGCCAACCAGCGTACAGTCTTTGCCGCCGCTGTTTCCGTAAACAATGCCCTTTGCCCCAGCAGCCTCCACAACGCCGCGAATAAACTCAACCCTTTGCTCTGTTTCAAGCTCATAGTTTCTCATTGTTCATACTCCCTCTAAAATTTCTGTAAATTGCAATGGCAATACACGTAAACGGAATAGCCAGCACAAACCCTAAAAATCCCAGCAATTTTCCCCAAACCGCAAGCGACACCAGAATGAGAATAGGCGGAAGGCCAAGCGCACCGCCCATTATCCTGGGGGTTATAATCATATCTTGCAATATCTGGACACCTACATAAATCGCCGTTATTATAAAAATAACCTGCCAAAAAGGCATACCCGTTTCCAAAGAATAAACCAATCCCAAAAACGCAGCTATGGGAATGCTAGCAATTTGCAAATAAGGCACCATGTTAAGCGCGCCTATAAATAAACCGAACGAAAGCCCCATAGGCAAGCCCATTATGCTGAACGAGGTTGCAAAAATAATGCCGACTATTGAAGCAATTGCCGTTTGCGCCCTGAAATATTTGCCCATTATCGCATCAAAAGTACTTAGGATACTCAAAATATTTTTGGAATACTCCTGTGGAATTTGCGCTGATAATTTTTTCTTCATGTTTTCAAAGTCTAACAGCATGAATATAAGGCACAGAGCTATCATAAAAGCACCGAAAATCCATGCGAACATTTTTCCAACTCCGGAAAACACGCCGGTGGCGCTGGGTATAATTTTTCCCAAAAGGTTCTGTGCCATTTTCTCCAAATCAAAATTCTGGAGTTTATCCCAAACAGGCTGAAAATTCTCTTCTTCCCAGAAATACTGCATTTTTTCCCAGATGCTTACAGGTATATATTTCATAGCGGTATCTTTCCATGCGCCGCTGCTTGCGTATTTTTGCAATAAACGCCCTAAGTTCCCGAATTGTTCAATTACCATGGGAATAAAAACAAAGGCCGCCCCAACAAGAATCACAACAAGCACGAGAAACACCGCAGAAGACGCCAGCCATCTGTGTTTAACCTTTTTTTGCAAGATGTTTACGAGAGGATTTAAAATATATGCGAGCAAAAACGCTACGACAAACGGGGTGAGAACTTCGGATAAATAGTAAAGCAGTGTAAAAAATGCCGTAATACCGACAACAGCAAAGACAAGCCGCATTTTGCGGTCTGAATTCCAGTAGATTTCGGTATCAGGCATAAAAACATTAATCAATCATTATTTTATTTTGCCCTGATACACAGCCTTTTTGCCAAGCTGTTCCTCTATGCGAAGAAGCTGGTTGTATTTGCAAATGCGGTCGGTGCGGGAAAGCGAGCCGGTTTTGATTTGGCCTGCGCCCGTGCCAACTGCAAGGTCTGCGATAAAGGAATCCTCGGTTTCGCCGGAACGGTGAGAAGAGATCACTCCGTAGCCCGCCTTTTGAGCTAATTTAATCGCTTCCAGAGTCTCGGTCACCGTGCCGATTTGATTAACCTTGATGAGTATGGCATTGGCGGCTTTCATCTTGATGCCTTTTGCCAAACGCTCAGGATTGGTGACAAAGAAGTCATCGCCCACAAGCTGCGTTTTTGCGCCGAGTTTCTTTGTGAACTCCACATAGCCATTCCAGTCGTTCTGGTCAAGACCGTCTTCAATTGAAACTATGGGATATTTCTTTACCCAGTCGGTATATTTTGCAACCATCTCTTGAGCGGTGTAAAGTTTGCCCGGCTCGGATTTCCAGAATTTATATCCTTCGCGGCCACCTTCGTCAAAGAGTTCGGAAGATGCGCAGTCAAGGGCGATTGCTATTTGAGAGCCGGGTTTGTAGCCCGCTTCTTTAATGGCCTTCATTATGTATTCAAGAGCTTCGTCATTGGTGAGGTTGGGGGCAAAGCCGCCTTCGTCGCCAACAGAGGTTGCCTGCTTGTCTTTTTTGAGCAGGCCCTTTAGCACGTGGAATGTTTCCGCTATCCAGCGCAAGCCTTCGGAGAAGGATTTTGCGCCAACGGGCATAATCATAAATTCCTGGAAGTCAATTTTGTTATCTGCGTGTTTGCCGCCGTTGACTATGTTAGCCATGGGTGTGGGCAAGATGAATTTTTTTGTGCTGTGCAGTTTGCCTATGTATTTCCAAAGCGGCAGTTTGCTGATATGGGCACCGGCAACCGTTATAGCCATGGAAGCACCGAGAATGGCGTTTGCTCCGAGTTTGCTTTTGTTCTTTGTGCCGTCCAGTTTTATCATGGCTGCATCAAGCTCTTTCTGTTTCAAAGGGTCTTTTCCCTTGAGCAGCTTTGCGATGGCGCCATTGACGTTAGCCACGGCCTTAAGCACGCCTGTGCCATTGTACTTCTTTTTGTCGCCGTCTCGCAGCTCACACGCTTCATATTCGCCGGTGCTTGCTCCGCTGGGAACGGCGGCACGGGCTACAAAGCCATCGGTAAGCGTTACTTCTACTTCAACGGTGGGGTTGCCGCGCGAATCTAAAATTTGGCGGCCTACTACGGATTTGATTTTTGCCATTTTGACAACTCCTTTTGGGTTTGATGAGAAGAATATAGAAAATTCCTGTTCGCAACTTGTCTATCTCTACCCTCAGCTCCTTAATCTCCATCTTAAGTTCCCTGATTTCCTGCGTGGAAGCATCCCACAAGCCTTTCCACGAATTCAATTGCCTGTCAAAGCCTTCCTGCATAGCTTTGATTTGGGCACGGAATGCTTCGGCGTTGCTTTTGGATTCTGCTATAAGTATTTCAAGCTGGTTGTTTTGCTTGTTTTTGAAATGAGACACTATAACAGCCAGTATAGCCGCTATGCCAGCCAAGCCACCTACCGTGCCTACATTTGCAAATAATTGCTCCATAATTGGAAATATAGAAAATAGTACAAACAGCATTTTTCAACCCCTTTTGTCAACAAAATGTCAAAAAATCAGCTACCTTAAATAGGTCGCTTGATTTAGGAGTTGAAATATTTTTTTTTGACTTATTCTTACATAATATATTATTTTATTAATATAGACCATTTTAAAAGGAGGTTCCTATGAACAGGGTTAAAGCTCTATGGGTGATGTGCATTTTTGCACTTGCGGTTGCGGTAGTTCTTGGTTGTTCCGATTCAGGAGGGGGGCCAAATCCGCCTTCGGGCAATGAGGCAGGAGATAAGTCGGAAAATGCCGCAGGCAAAACCAACGACGGGCATGACCTTCTTGTTTTTGACCACGGAATTCTGGACGAAATCCTTTTCAAGACAGACACAGTTTACATCACGGACACAAGTTTCTTGGGCAGGCTGTATTTCAGGAACTTGCCGGCGAACAAAACCCCCGAACCCGGGGACATAATAAACTCTGCGGTAACAAAAAAGGCTCCTTACGGATTCTTGTACAGGGTAGTCGAAGTGACCAGGGAAGAGGGAGATGTCACAATTGTTTACGTCAATTATGCCAGCATCGCAGAAGCCGTAGAAGAGGCGGATATTGAGTTCGAGATTCCCCTTGTGTATGACGACGACGAAGCGACCGGGCAGATTCTTGCAAAGAATTGGTTTAGCAAAGCCTGGAACACGGTTGTGAAAGTTGTGAATGCCGTTGTTGACGTCTTTGCCGGAAATTGGGATATTGGCGGAACCAACGGGGCAACAATTTCCTTAAAAGATAAAGGAGTGTCTTTTGGCGATAAGAATAATGGCGGCGAGGTGAAGCTAAGTGGTTCATATACTTTAGCGCTTGTCACAAAAATTAAATTGAAGAATTATAACCTTGACTACGCAAAAATGAGCATTATGCAAAACAGAGATTTAGCATTGGAAGGCAATTTAAAGGGAAGCTTGGGTTTCAAAAAGGATTATGATTTGGCAAGAATCAGTCTGCCGGATATAAGTTTTGCGATTGGCCCCGTTATTGTTTATCTGAAAAATGATGCGATTATCAAAGCGAAAATTGAAGCCAACGTGCAAGCGAAAATTGACGCAAAGCTCTTTTACAAGGGAATTAGCGAATACGGTTTTGAGTATAGCGGCGGCAACTGGACAAAGATCAATACTTCTGGCGACGATTTTGGTTTTGATTACAAGTATTCAATTTATGGAACCTTTAGGCAGGGCGTTCTTATGGGGCTTACTTCCATGTTTTACGGAGTCGCAGGCCTTGAACTTTCGGTAGGGCCTTCTTTGGTGTTAAAGAGCCCGGACCTGCTGCATCTCTCGAAAAATTCAGAATCCGAGCTTTATTTAGATTTGGACATTGATATGAAAGTCAGATTGGAATTCTTGGATTTTCTCAAAAAAAGCTGGGATTTCGGTTCGGTGCAATTAGACATGGGCAGGCTTTCAAACTCTAAAACCCTGCCCTCATTTAAGGAGCCGCAAGTTTCTACCAGCGGAAATTCCGGCAGGGAAGTCAAATCCGAAATAAAAAGAGAAGCGTTAGGGTTCCAGGTTGAGAATTATGGAATCTGCGTTGGAGAGAGTGAAGATGAGTGCGAGAAAGGTGGCGGAACCAGACAAACTTTCGGCGCAATCGCTGATGATAAAACACATGAATTCACCGCAAATTTCGGCGATTTGAGCGCAGGAACCTACTATGCCGTATCGTATTTTGAGTCCAGCATAGAGGGGGATATTCACTATGATAAAGCGACTGTTTTTGTGGTTGAGCCAAACTCAAGCAGCTCTAGCGAAGAGACGTCAAGTAGCTCTAGCTTAACAACGCCGAGCAGTTCTAGTGTAACTACTGATTTGATGGACTCACGCGACGGGCAGGTTTACAGAACGACTGTAATAGGTACTCAAACCTGGATGGCGCAGAATTTAAACTACAGTGGTCTTGATTATAGTATCGGTGTGTGCGGTTCCGGTAGCGGTAGTGTTGTCTCTTCCGGGGGTTTATGTGACACATACGGTAGGCTTTACGATTGGGAAACTGCTAGGATTGCTTGTCCTGCAGGTTGGCATTTACCTAGTCAAATGGAATGGACAACATTGGTTGATTACTTAATAGAAGAAGGGGGAGAAGGAAGTGGTTCAGGGGTAGCAAGCAAAAAGTTAAAAGCTACAAGCGTAATGGATGTGCCTGGTTATGGAACCGACGATTATGAATTTTCTGCTTTAATGGGTGGTTACGGCGAAGGTACCGCTCCGTTTATCATGCACAGAAATAGTGGCGGTTCCGGATTTTGGTGGAGTGACACAGAAGACCAAAGTGATCAGGATTGGCTAAGAGCATTCTATATAAATATGAGAAACGGTAATGGCGGCATTGGCATTGGCAGTTCCATAAACAAGTCTTCCTTACTTTCAGTCCGTTGCATAAAAGATTAGCCTAAAAGATTAACCGCCATCCCCCGGTTTCTCCGCCGGGGGAACTTTTTCCAAAGTTTTCAAATATTTTCGGCAAAATATCAACGCAACATCAAAGAAAATGCTTATAATTAATGTTCAAAGCCTTCCCCAGCTTCACAGCCATTTTCTTGCTTATCGGAGCCCGCCCGCTTTCCATGTCCGATATTTGGCGAGGCTCAATACCCAGCTTCTCCGCAAGCTCCTTCTGCTTCATCTCGCGCATAGTGCGCAAACTGCGGAGCGCATCGCCCGGCTTGATGGCGGCGGCTTTTTCCTTGAACCAATCCCAATCATCAACATCCACAAGCTCGTCGTCATTGCTTTCCTCAAAAATGGTAGGAAATAAACGGCGGGTTAAATCCAGGTAAAAAACCGGGACATTGCCTGAAATGGTAAATTCAACTGGTTTAAACACTCTCATAAATATACATTTTTTTCGCACCCCCGCCGCCTTCCCCTAACCGGACTTTTGTCAACAAAATGTCAAAAAATCATCTAATCAATATGAATCGCTTGATTTTGGAGTCAAAACGCTTTTTTTCGCCTGATTTCCGCATAAGGGCTTGTTTTCGCTGGAAAGGCTGTGCTTTTTTCCGCCTAAATCTTATATAATGCATTATTTTATTAGTATGGAACACTTTAAGAGGAGGTTCTTATGAACAGGGTCAAAGCTGTATGGATTGCGTGCGTAATTGCGCTTGCGGTTGTTTTCGGTTGCTCCGATTCGGGAGGGGGGCCGGAAAATCCGATTTTGGGAGAAGTGTCTAGCTCGTCTTCGGGCGGCGATGCGGGGGAGACGGAAAAGGCTTCCGTTGGCAAAACCAACGACGGGCATGATGTTGTGGTTTTTGACAGAGGGGATCTGGACGAAGTCCTTTTCAAGATAGACACCGTTTACATCACGGACACGAGTTTTTTGGGCAGGCTGTTTTTCAGGAATTTGCCGGTTAGCAAAACCCCTGAGATCGGGGACATTATAAATTCTTCGAGAACTAAGAACGCTCGTTACGGCTTTTTGTACAGGGTTATTGAAGTGACCAAGGAGGAGGGAGAAGTCACGATTGTTTCCGTCAGCTACGCAAGCAT
>JAISSJ010000168.1 GCA_031273195.1 Candidatus Fibrimonas sp. | reverse complement strand
TAAAAATTGGTAAATTAAAATCGTTGCATACGGCATACGGCGTGGGCAACGATTGTACCCGTGGGTGCAACCATGCCTGTAACCGTGGGCGTGACGGTGGCCAATACCCGCAGGTCAGGGTTCTGCACCGCAGAACCTATGCCAAAAGGTGACCCTGCGTAGCAGGGTCTGGTAAGGGGCGTTTTGCTGGTCAAAAACGGCATTTGGGGCATTTGAAGGGTAAATATAGAAAAAAAATGTAGGGGCGACCCTCGCGGTCGCCCTTGTACAACGACGTTTGCCTGTTTTGCGGAGGTGTTTCGTCCCATTTGCAACGAAACACCGCATATTTTGCGAAAATCGTGGCAAAAAGGGCAACCGCAAGGGTTGCCCCTACACACGGGGATATGATAACCGATCATTGCGGCAACCGCACACAGGGCGTTGCGGGCAACGCTCTTAAAAGCGAGGAGATTTCTTTCAACCTCTCCGCCCCCGGTTCAATATACTGCTCAAAGGATTTAATCCCTTTCTTCTTGCTCAAAAAACAATATGCACCAAGGGCTTGCATAATTCGTTGCAAACTCGCTATTAAAAAATTTTCCCAAGCGGTTTCAAAAGATGTGCTTTTCAAAAGCGGATTCGCAGAGTGCCAAAGCGTAAATAATTGCTTAACACTCTCCACCGGAAGCATCATGTAAGGATCCCACAAAAGAGAAGCGGCATCGTAGTAAATAGAACCGTTCCTTGCGCCCTGAAAATCCACAAACGCTATTTGAGGCACAAGCATAACGTTCTGCGATTGAAAATCCCGGTGCATCAAAACTCTCGGCTGCCCGGCTGCTCTCTTTGCCAAGTCCTTGAAAAACTCTGCTAAGTCTGCGGGGATTTCTTTCATTTGCAAATAATTTTCCGCAAAATAAGAAGTTTCCCAAAGATAATCGCTTTCGCCAAAAACCCTGTTTGCAAGTTCACTGTCCAATTCAAATGCTTTTTCGCTTGTCTCCTGCCAAGCGATTAGTTTTTCCAAAACGAGCGGGTAATATAAGAGCGGCTGCCCTGCGTCGCAAAGGCGAACAGAACCCAAATCCTGCATAACAACCCGCTTTTCAGTTTCGTCAACCGCATAAATTTCCGGAGTTGGAAGTTCCAAACTGTTGAACAGTTTTCCGTAGCGAACAAAGCGTTCAAAATCCCGGTCTTCGCTGTGAGATTGCTGTAAAATCAGGGAATGTCCGTTGGCTTTCATTCTGTAGTATTTTCTTCCTGAGCCTGCAGAGCCTGCTGTTGTGAAATTTTCATTTAGTTGAGAGTTGAGAATTGAGAGTTGAGAGTTTATTGCTTCCATTAAACCTTTTGGGTTGCCTATGTCTAGCCAGTTTCCTTTTGTGATAAAGACGAAAGGGATTTCATGTTCCCAGAAATCCCGGATGTCTTTTTCGCTTTCTTTTATTTTTTCCCACGCCTTTTCCGAATACCAGGATATGCCGGTGAATGTTGCGTTGCTTGAGCCTAGGTTTCCGAATTTATTTTTTATGCCGCACAGTAAATTCTCTTTGTTTATGCAAAGGGTGTTTATATCTGGATTGTCAATGGCCAGGAGTGCGCAGCTTGCGCCGGAATTTCTCGCCTTTTTCAAAAAAGTTTCAACATCCAAATCATGTTCGCAGTCACCGTTTAAAACCAGAAGTTCGCCGCGTTCCCCTTCCTTCCACATTCTGTGGAGCGGTCCGCCTGTGCCTAAAAGTTCTTCTTCTACCCAAACCTTGTCTATGCCTAGCTCCGTTGCGGCGTTTTGCACCTGCTCTGCCAAGTGGTGTGCATTTGCGTGAATTTTTTTTGAGCCGAGTTTTTTTGCAAGAGCCGCCTGCCTTGCCAAGGGCGAGTTATCCACGATTGGAATTAGAGGTTTTGCAATTCGCTCGGTCAAAGGGCGAAGCCTTGTCCCTAAACCCGCTGCTAAAATAAGAGTGTGGAGCACGGGGGGAATATAGGAAAAATTTTTTCTATATTATTACGTAAGGAGATAGAAATGCACACTAAATTAACAGTAAGCGTAGATAAGGAAGTGGCTGAAAAAGCTGAAATCTATGCGAAGTCCACAAAAAAGAGCGTTTCTCAATTGGTGGAAAATTACTTATTGCTAATTTCAACGGAATCCGTAAAAAACGAAGATATTTCCAATAGACCGTTGGGGCCAATAACAAAGCAGTTGGCTGGTATTATAGAAACAAATGACAATTTAAATTACAAGGAACTGCTTACAGATGCGCTTACCGAGAAATATTTATGAAGAAAATATATTTCGATAACGATGTAATACTGGATATTTCCATTAAAAGAGAGTTAGACATAAAAGATTCTGTTGTATTGCTAAATCTTGTGGAAGCAGGTCTATTTAAAGGTTATACTTCATCTGTAATATTCACAAATACATATTATATACAGAGAAAATTAGTGGGACACGAGATTTCAATAAATTTTTTGAAGAAATTGAGATTATTATTAACCGTATTAAACATAGGTGACCTAATAATACAAAAAGCGTTGGAATCAGAATTTAAAGACTTTGAAGATGCCGTTCAATATTTTGCTGCGATAGAAAATAAAATGGATTGTATAATAACCAGAAACGTAGAAGATTACAAAAATTCAACGGTACCGATATACACACCCAAAGAATTTTTGAAAAT
>JAISSJ010000019.1 GCA_031273195.1 Candidatus Fibrimonas sp. | reverse complement strand
CCCTGGTGTGCCGCTCGTGTCGATCTTGTATGTTTTCGGTTGTGGGGGCGCTGGGGGCCGGCGGGGGCGTCGTGTAAAATTATTCACGGTAATACAAGTCCAAGTTGTTTACAACCTTTGCTCCGGCTTCCAAATTGCGTATATAATCTCCATAAGCACTAAAGGAACCGAATTGCCAAAAAGTTGAAAGTTCGTCTCTCAAGGCTGTGCTCAAAGCTTCTTCGCTGGGAACGCTTTTGCTTAGAACCTTTATCATAACCGCACTCTGCCCGCCTGTGTACGGGCCGCTCCATACGCCCTCCTTTGCCGTAGCCAAAGCCTTGTAAAGCTCGGTATTTGCGTAGCCAAGCCCCGGCAAAAATCCCTCAAAGGAAATAGAAGCGGAATCTATGATAACCTTTTCAATGCTATGCTTTGAAGCGGAATCCAAAACGGCAATCTCGGCAAACTTGTCCAGATTTGCCTTTAAATAATCGGCAATGGCCTTTACCTTTGCACTTCTCTTCAGGTCTTGCTCAATTCTTGGCCTTGCATAATCCAGGTTCCTTGAACCTGCCGGCAAATAGTCTGCCTTTTCAAATATAACAACCCAGTTTGAATCTTGGGAAACATCGGATAGCTTGGAAGCATCTTTGGGACGCAAAGGATTGGGGAACGCATAATAAGAAAGCCCCGGTATATATCCAAGCTCCGGAATTTCGCCGCCCCTTTTGAACCAGGTGGAGAGCTTTGGCTCCAAACCTTTGGCTTTTGCCGCTTCTTCAAACTTCTTTCCATCATCAACCTCGGCCTTTATCTCATTCAAAATCGCCATCAGGCTGTCTGTGGTTTCCAAAGTTGCGGTAATTCCCAAAAGTATATGCCTTGCCTTAACCTGCTCTTCCTCGTTCTCAACCCTCTTTCCAAGGCTCTGTATTATATGGAAACCGAACTGTGTGCGAACAGGGCTGCTTATTTCGCCGGAGTCCAAAGCAAAAGCCGCACTGTCAAACTCCGCAACCCATCTCCCGTGAGGAGTGTGCTCGCCAAGCTCGCCGCCCAGTGCAGCAGAACCAGGGTCTTCGGAAGCACTGCGGGCTATTTCCGCAAAATCCACTCCTTCCTTTATTTGAGCAACCAGAGTTTTTGCATATTCGTAAATATCATCTATATCTTTTGTGCTGGCTTCAACAGGGAACGCAATATAATTGACCCTCGCCAAATCGTCTGCTATAAAAAAGCTATCCGGCTCCGCCTTGAAAACGGAGTCTATTGAGCTTTGAGAAATAGAAACATCTTCAAAGTCGTTAGCATTGCCCAACGCATTCAAAAGCTCAAACTTTGTCTCTCGTGCCAAAACCTTGTGCTTTGCCTCCAAAGTTGACGGATGAAACCCTGCCCCTATGAAAACACGGAGCTGCTTATCGGGAATCTTTATCGTTTTCAGCATATTTTCATATTCTTTCATAAAAGGAATGTCATAGGTGGCGGGGTCATTCAGCCATGACTCGTATTTTGCAAAATCAAAAACGCTGTCTGTCTGGAATATAGGCTCGCGGTCTATGCCCTGCGGAGGGTCTGTGCGTAAATCCCTGTTCATCTCATAAACAGATGCCTTTATTTTTGCTTCCGCAATCAGCTTTTGTATCAAGTGCTGCTGAACAAATGAGCGGAGCAATTCCTCCCGCAACTGGGCGGCTTGCTCCTTTGACTGCCCCGCTTGCTGGCTCTGAATTTGACGCAAGCGGGAGTCAAATAAATCGTTTGACAGTTTTTCGCCGTTCACGGTTCCCACAGGCGGGCGGTTATCCGTTTGCAAGCCGGAGGTGTCCATGAACAGCAGGCCAGCGACAATTCCTATTATGAAAATGTATATCACCCATTTTGCGTTTTCACTTATCCAAGTAAGCATATTATTTCTCCACTAATGTTGCAAGCAGCTTTGATGCGTCTGCGGCTTTTGGTGAATCCCCGTAAATCTTCAAAAGTTTCTCGGCGGTTTGCCTTGTCTTTTCAATATCGCCCGTTTCCAAATAGCAAAGGGTCAATTTCCACAAAGCATCCGGCACGGTTGGAACCTTATCCACCGGCTCGGTTTTCGCATATCTCTTTGCCAAATCCCCCGTGCGTTTTCCGTATTTATTCACAAACCCGTTCAAAAGGGAGATGGCTTCGGGATAGTTTTGCCTTTCCATAGCTACCACAGCAAGCCCGTGTTGTGCCGCAGAAGCGAGCATTTCAATGCCGGAAGCATTGTGAATGGCTTGTTTATATAAAGCCTCTGCACTATCCAAATTGCTGTTTTGCAAGTGAAGGTTGCCGGCCAAAAGCGCGGCTTTTGCAAGGGGCAAGCCTCTCAGGGTTCTGTTTTGGATTAAATTTTCAAAAACCGCAAGTGCCGAATCCCCTTTGCCTATATATATATAGTCCAAGCCTCTGCCAAGCTCCTCTGCCATAGCTTCTTCCTCTACAGCAGAAGATTTCAGTTTTTGGGAAATAGCAAAAACACCAATTACCAAAAGAAACAGGATTATTATGACTTTTGTTCCATGACGTGGCCAAAAATCCTCTTTAAAATATTCAAACAACGACTCTGCCGAATTAGGTGCAGCTTTGCTGTTAGGATTGCGTTTTTTCTCGTTCATGGGGGTTAATGTAGAAAATAAAAACGGTCATTTCTATATTTCCCAAACAATGCTCCAGCCCACCTCCTACAAATACGGCTTTGTAACCGACATAGAAACCGAGGCCTTTGAAAAGGGGCTTTCAGAGGAGGTTATTCGCCGAGCGAGCAGTATTCGCAAAGAGCCGGAATTTCTTTTGAATTTTCGTTTAAAGAGCTACGAGAAATTTTTGACAATGAATCCGCCTGCTTGGGGTGAACTGAAATTTGAGCAGGTGGATTTGCAAAACATAGTTTACTACAGCGCACCAAAAAACAAAAAGGAACACGCAAGCATTGAAGATGTTGACCCGGAGCTTTTGGAAACCTTTGAAAAACTCGGCATTCCGTTGAGCGAGCAAAAGCGGCTTGCAAATGTAGCAGTGGATGCCGTGTTTGATAGCGTTTCTATTTACACCAGCCACAAGAAAACACTTTTGGAAATGGGCATAATTTTTTGCAGCTTCGGTGATGCCGTGAAGGATTACCCCGAACTCATTGAGGAATATCTAGGCTCGGTTGTCCCGCCCGGCGACAATTATTATTCGGCGTTAAACAGCGCAGTTTTTAGCGATGGCAGTTTTGTCTATGTTCCCTCCGGCGTAAAATGCCCGATGGATTTATCCACTTACTTCAGGATAAACAACAAGGAGGCAGGTCAATTTGAACGCACTTTAATCATAGCGGACAGAGATTCGCAGGTGAGTTACCTTGAAGGCTGCACCGCCCCGGAATTTTCCAGCAACCAACTGCACAGCGCGGTTGTTGAACTCGTGGCTTTGGACAACGCAAACATAAAATACAGCACCGTGCAAAACTGGTATGCCGGTGACAGGGAAAGCGGCAAGGGCGGCGTGTATAATTTTGTGACCAAAAGGGCCTTGTGCAAAGGCAAGAACAGCCACGTGAGCTGGACGCAAGTTGAGGCGGGCAGCGCAATAACCTGGAAATATCCAAGCTGCATTTTGCTGGGCGATGGCTCCTCAGGCGAGTTTTACTCCGTTGCCTTAACAAACGGCAAAATGCAAGCCGACACCGGCACAAAAATGCTGCACATTGGCAAGAACACAAAAAGCACCATCATAAGCAAGGGTATTTCCGCAGACCGGAGTTCAAACGCATACAGAGGGTTGGTAGAAATAAGAGCAAACGCAGAAAACGCCGCAAACTACACCCAATGCGACAGTATGCTGGTTGGGAGCGAGTGCGCGGCACACACTTTTCCTGTGGTAATTGTGCAAAACAAAAGCGCGAAAGCCGAACACGAAGCAAGCACAAGCCGCATCAGCGAAGACATGCTGTTTTTTTTGGAGCAAAGAGGCATATCCAGAGAGGATGCGATAGGTTTGGTTGTGGGCGGTTTTAGCAGGGATGTGTTCAAGGAGTTGCCGGGCGAGTTTGCGAGCGAGGCGAGGTCGCTTTTAGCGTTGAAGCTGGAGAGGAGCGTGGGGTGAGGGGGCAAAGGTGTTTCAGATTTCTTTTTCTATATTCTCCCCATGCAACCTCACATTTCAGAGCTTAAAACACAATTTCAGAACGAGCTTTCACAGGCAGATTTAACCGATGAGGCTTCTGTTGAAAATTTGCGTTTAAAATATTTGGGCAAAAAAGGTCTCGTTACGGAATTGCTAAAAGGGATGGGCTCTCTTAGCGCAGAAGAAAGGCCTTTATTCGGGAAACAG
>JAISSJ010000015.1 GCA_031273195.1 Candidatus Fibrimonas sp. | reverse complement strand
GCCCCAAGCGCAAGGGATATAGATATGGGTTCCGGTGACGGTTCCCGTTCCAAAGCGGAAATTATGGCTGTTGTTAATGCCCGTATGCCCGGCTTGAGGAACATCTATAACAAGTATTTGAAGTTGAAACCGGGCTTCAGCGGCAAGGTTACGCTCAAATTTACCATTGCTCCGGGTGGCGATATCATCAGCATTTCCATAGTGTCCAGCACAACGGGTTATTCCGAATTTGATAACGCTGTTAAGAATATGGTAGGCACTTGGAAATGGAAAGCCATAAAGAGCGGCAACACAACACCGACTATTCCCTTTAACTTCACGGAATAAGAATTTCTTTTACAAATTAGCTCTCTTGCAAAAGGGAGCTTTTTTATTTTCTAAATTCTTATCTTGTATGAAAATTACAAATACCGAATTTCAGCTCCTTAGAGATTACATTGAAGAACAATGCGGAATTTGCTTGAACAAAGATAAAGCTTACCTGCTTGAAAATAGGCTTGCTTCCTTTATTGAATCCTACAAATGCAGGGATTTTTCGGAATTTTATTACCTTGTGAAAGGAAATGAGCACGGGGATTTAAAAGACAAGCTCATAGATGCCATGACAACAAATGAAACCCTGTGGTTCAGGGATATTCACCCGTATTCCATTCTCAAGGAAAAAGTTTTGCCGAGTTTTGCGCAGGCGATTAAAGATGGTAAAAAGGATAAAATCAGGATTTGGAGCGCAGCCAGCAGTACCGGGCAGGAGCCTTACAGCATAGCCATTACCGTGCGTGATTTTTGCATGGGGCAAAACATAATCAAAAAGAATATGGTGCAAATAACCGCAACGGATATTTCGGATTCCTGCCTTGAAAAGGCTAAACGCGGCGAATACGATTCCGTAGCCATGAGCAGGGGAGTTTCTGCCGAACAGTTGAACAGATACTTTGTGAAGAATTCCATCAATTCCTACACTCTAAATCAGGAAATTAAGGATATGGTTAAGTTCCAGAAGTTTAACCTGCAGGATAATCCTATTGTTTTAGAGCCGCATTTTGATTTGGTGTTCATGCGTTACGTGGCTATATATTTTAGCGATGAATTTAAAAAGGGCTTGTATAGCAAGCTCGCCAGAGTGCTTTCCCCAAAGGGATTTTTGGTGATTGGCGCAGTGGAAACAGTTAGAGGCGTTAGCGAAGATTTTGAACTGCTAACACATGCTGGCGGGCTTTATTACCAGTGCAAGAGATAGATATTTAAATCCTTGCATTCTCAATGTTGGATAGCAAGATCCCTTTGCAGCCTGAATCCTGCAATTTGTCCATGATGGAATTTGCTTCTTCGCTTTTTACCATTGCCTTAACGGAATACCAGTTTTTATTATGAAGCGGAGCTACGGTAGGGGACTCCAAGCCCGGCGTTATGGCGCAGGCTTTTTCCAGCAGGTTTGCGGGAACATCGTATTCCACCATTTTGTAGCTCATGGCCAACAGTTTGCCTTCTATGCGGCGAACAAGGTTGCAAACTTCTGGGCTGTTTTGGCGGTTTGGGTGCGCAAACAAAGCGGCATTGCTAAAAAACAGCGGTTCGCCTAAAATGCGAAGCCCGGCCTGTTTTAGCGTTGTTCCGGTATCCACCACATCTACAACGGCATCTGCAACACCCAGGCCTACGGAAATTTCAACAGCGCCTTCCAGAGATATAAGATTCATGCCGGGGTTGCTGAAATAACTGCGTACAATGCCGGGAAAACTCGTGGCTATGCGCAACCCTTTGAGTTCCTCCAGTTTTTGGTATTTGCTTTGCTCGGGAACGGCTGCGCAATGCTTGCTTGCGCCAAAGGGCAGGTCTAGGATTTTTATGGCGGGGCTTAGGGCTTCTGCGCAAAAGTCCACGCCTGTTATACCGGCATCTATAATGCCGTTTCCAACATACATGGGAATATCACTTGGGCGCAAAAAATAAAATTCAATGCCGTTAGCGCAGTCCGCAGAGTTCAGGCTTTTAACGGATTTGCTCGCCCTATATCCGCAAGTTTTCAATAGATCAATTGCCGGCTCGGAAAGCACACCTTTATTCGGAACGGCAACTTTTATCATTTGGAAGAATTTAGAAATTAAATCACAGAAGACACGCTGTTCATGTATTCCAGAATGTAGGCGAATGAGAGAATCAAATCGGTTGCCACTATGAAGATAAAAGAACTTACGACTGAACGTGAAGTGGCTTTTGGCACGTCGCGCTGATCGTTTTTAATGCGGGTGCCGTAAAAACAGGCATTTGTTATGATTATTGAAGCAAATATAAAAGGTTTCACGAAACCCATTATGAAATCTACCGGTTTGAGCGCGGTTAAGATAGAGAGCGAATAGGAACTCCATTCCAATGGTATTTTGAAGACTCCATCCATAAGAACAGTGGCTGTTTTCGTGATTAGAAACCCGGTACCTATCGCAGAGAGGCAAAAAAAACAATTTGCAATCAGCATGGCTATAATACCGCCTATGAGTGCCGGCATAATTAAAAAACGTACAGGACTGATGCCAAGGGTTTCCAGCGCATCTATTTCGGAGTTCACCCTCATGCTTGCTATGCGGGTTGTCAAGGAACTTCCGCTACGCCCTGCGATTAAGAAGCCGGTTAAAATTGGCCCAAGCTCGCGTACTATAGCTATTACCATCAGGTTCCCGAAAAAGTTTCCCAAACCGACCTTAGGGACTAAACCGGCGGTGTTCACTATCAATACGGTTCCTAGAATTGTACCCACAGCGATTACGAGCGGCAATGATTTTATGCCTATATTGTAGATATGCAAAATTATTTGCTGAAAATCTATTTTTCTGTTGCCTTTGCCGTAAAAGAGCGAGCGTAAAGCCAAAAGATGTATAGAAAACAACTGCCCCACGTGTGAACGCAAAAATCTATGCCCAAACCAATTTAAAACGCGTCCCGGCGCAGAAAGGTTATGCATTTTCGGCCCCGTTTAGGAGCGCATCTATTTCTTTCCAAAGCTCCGGCAAGCCTTTTTTTGTTTTTGAGCTAACGGCAAGCGGTTCTTCCGGCAGGCAAAAATTTTCCTTGAGCCTTTTTTTTGCCGCTATAAATTCGGACTGGTTGAGCTTATCGGCTTTGCTGGCAACCAAAAGCACGGGAATACCTGCGCTTTTTATTCCGGTTATGGTTTCAAAATCTATTTGGTGGCCGCCATGCCTTATGTCCAGCAGATAAACTATGCCTTTAAGGTCGTGCGCTTTTTCAACATAGTTCTTTATGCGGTTTGCCATCTCGTCTCTCATGCTTTTGCTGACTTTTGCATAACCCACGCCCGGCAAGTCAACAAAATAATAGGAGTTGTCCGGCGAATTCACCAGAAAAAAATTGATTTCGCGGGTTTTGCCGGGTTGTTTGCTTATCTTTACGATTTCCTTTTTAAAGATGGCGTTCAGAAGGCTGGATTTGCCGGCATTTGAACGCCCCAAAAATGCTATTTGAGGAATACCGTCATTTGGCACCTGTTTTATTGAAACGGCACCTAATACGAAATTGACGGCAGAGATTTGCATAGTTGGAAAAATAGTAAATTGATTTTCTATATTACCCTTATGCGTTTTTTAATTCTACTCACTTCTCTATTGCTCTTAGCCTGCAGCGATATTGTACGGTCTTCAGATGACCAGGAACTCTACTACAACTATCTATTGCTCAAAGCGTATTTCTACCACCCGGAAAGAGTAGAGAAATACCAGGCTTACGAAGGAATGGAAGTGGATGATATGTATGAAAGTTTAAAGGATTATTTTTGCGGAGCCAGAAACACGGAAAATTGCGAGGCCAGATATACATTCTATACCCTGCCGAAAGAGGCGGATCAAACAATAAGTCAAATAGAAAACACCGCAAGATATTATTCCTTTGGCTTTGAAAGAATCATAATTCAAAAAGAAGATTCGCCGGATACACTGCTTGTTTCTACGGTTTACCCCATTTCTCCCGCCAATTCCGCAGGTTTGAAAAAAGGCGATAAACTTCTGTTCGCAAACGATGTTCCGTTGACCGGCGAAAATGCCGCTCGTTATTTAAGAACCGATTCCCTGTTTGATGATATAACCGCCTTTAAGGTTTTGCGCGGGGAAGAAATTGAGGATTTAGATACTGCAAAAAAGGCAGAAGTTCAAACTCCAACTGTGTTTTTGGATTCGCTGATGGGAGTTCCGTTTATAAGCGTTACAGGATATAAGGTAAGGTCAAATAACCCGAATGGAACATACTACGAGTTTAAAAATGTTTTGCAGGAGATTAAAAGCACAAAAACAGCGATTATGGACCTTCGCGGCAATCCGGGCGGCAATATTGGGCATTGCTCGGCAATGGCGGCGGAACTGGTTCCGTTTAATAGCGAACTTGTTTACGATGAGGAGCATTATTACGATAGCCAGAGAGGCAATGTAATAGATTCGGTGCATTATTTTGCGAGTGATTATTTAAGTAGTGAAGGTGAGGGCGTGGGCATAAAGTGGATTCTTTTAATGAACCGTTATTCTGCCAGTTGCGCAGAACGTTTTGCAGCTGCTGTGAAGTACAATCGCCCCGATGAGACGGTTATTATCGGGGAGGCGAGTTATGGAAAGGGAATTGGGCAAATGTACACCAAAACCTATTTAGGCGGGCTTGCATATATCACATGCATTCAATCCTTTTATCCGAATGGGGAAACATTTCACAACATTGGCATTTTGCCGGATGTATATACCCCCCCTGGCGATGCTAATGCCATTTACAATGCTGCTTTAGCGGCTGCCCAAGACTTTGATTCTCGGGTTTTGGCAAAACGGCTTTCTGCACCCCTTATGCCGGAAGAATTGCCTCCGAGGCATAAAGCGGAAGAAGTTGGCGGGGCGTATAAATTCCGCCTATTTCATAAGTGGGAATAGCTGCACGTCCCTTATTGAGGCCTGATTTGTCAAAAGCATAACGAGGCGGTCTATGCCAATGCCGGCGCCGCCTGTGGGTGGCATTCCGCATTCAATAGCATGTATAAAATCCTCGTCCATGGGGTGGGTTTCGTTTTCGCCGCCGCGGCCCCGCTCAACCTGCTCTTCAAGGAGTTTCCGCTGCAAAAGCGGGTCGTTTTGCTCGCTGTAGGCATTGCCAATTTCCCAGCCGTTTATGTATGGCTCAAACTGCTCAACCAGATCTGGGTTGTCGCGGTGCGCTTTGCAAAGCGGCGCACTCTCTTTGGGCATGTCTTTTATTATGGTGGGCTGAATGAGCTGGTGTTCGCAGGTCTCCTCAAAAAGGGTTATAATAGCCCTGCCTCTTGACCATGAGCCTTCTATTTCCAAATGCCTTTTTTCCAGTTCGTTTTTTAACTGCTCATCGGAGAGTTCCTCTACGGAAATTCCGATGTA
>JAISSJ010000185.1 GCA_031273195.1 Candidatus Fibrimonas sp. | reverse complement strand
AAATACTTGTTATAGATGTTCCTCAAGCCGGGCATACGGGCATTAACAACAGCCATAATTTCCGCTTTGGAACGGGAACCGTCACCGGAACCCATATCTATATCCCTTGCGCTTGGGGCCTTAAGAGAGCCTTTGGCTTTTGTGCCTATGCCACCTGCGCTGCCTCCCATCAAACCGCCCAGCATATCGCCAATGCCGCCTGAACCGCCTTCTGCGTAGCCATCGTTAAAGCCACCGGTGGCAGAACCGCGACGGCCACCGAGTTCGGTTTTGCCGCTGGTTTGGAGACCTGCAACATTCTTCAAAACCTTGTCTATATCCTTGGCAAAGTTTTTATCCTTCATAAGGTTATAGGCGCTGAAGTTGGACTTTGAAGTTTTTGCAGTGAGCATTTTCAACACACCACGGCTTTGCGGAGCATTCGGTTGCCCTTTTCCGCGAGGTTTGCCGCCTGCACCCTGCTTTTTGCGGGGCTTCTCGGTCTTCTTCTCTTCCTTCTTCTTATCCTCTTTCTTTTCGTCAATCTTCATAGATGCAGACAAGTCTTCGCCTTCTAAGGTTTCAAATAGAAGCTCGTCCACTGTTGCATCGTACAAAAAGGTCAAAAAGCAGAGCATAAGCGCAAATATCAACCCACCGCCCATAAAACTGGCCGTGCGTTTATCGCTTTCGGGAAGCATTGAAGCCACAAATGGGTCTATCTGCGGCTTATTCGATTTTTTCATGGCGAATTCTTCAGCCATATTTACTCCTCCGCGTGCAACATGTTAACGGCAAATGCAACATTGGTAAAACCTGAAACACCGCACGTTGCCATGACTTTATACATAATATCATAATATGTGTTCTTATCAAGCTGGACTATTATGTTTCCACCCCCTTCATCGCTTTCGCCTCTTGCCAGCATAGCCTGTTTTTCCGTTTCGCGCTTCTCTTTCAGCACGGCATCCAAAGCCTCAACCAAAAGCGAATCCTGCTCGGAAACGATTTTTGTCTCCACAATTTGCTGACCGTCAACCAAAACCCAGTTATGGTCAACAATCAAACCCAAAGAAACATCTCTGGGCACCTTTGTGGAGGTTGAATTCGGCAAAACCAAATTTTCCGCAGCGGTTATCAACTGCCCTTCGGTATCCACCTGTTTGATGAGGAACACCAAGATAATCGTCATAACATCCATCATGGATGTTAGCGACAATCCCGCTTCTTCCCCATATTGTCTGGCTTTTCTCGCCATTTTAACCTCCTGCTGCCAACTTGGCTAGGTTAATTTTATAAAATCCCGCATCACGTGCCCTGTCCATAATCCCGATAATTTTGTCAAAAGCTGTGTCGTCATCGGCAAGCACAATTATATTATCGGCATCCGGGCTATCTATAAAGCGGTTGTGAATCATAATAAGCGTTTTGGCTATTTCGTCATAAGCACTGCGGTTTCTCAAGGTTACCGCCGGTTTGCCATCTACGCATATATCTTCTACACCGGGGCCGGACTGCCCGCATGCGAGCTTTCTTGAGGAACTTTCGGAAAGAGTTGCAACAACAGCACCCGGCCTAATCTCAGACAGCGAAGCTATGAACTCGTTGTTTCCGTCCAAGTATGCGGAGTCGCTCTTGCTGTAAACCGACTTTTTCAATGTGCCGGGGTCTTCTTCGCTCTCCCTGTGCAATGACCATAGTTCTATGCTCTCTATGGAATACTTGAACTTTTCGCCATCCAGCGTTTTGCCGTCTTTGCACTTGGGCGGATTTGTTGCGGCTCCTTTATCGTCGTATTCAAAAACGCCGGGGTCATAAATAACTGTGTCGTTATCGCTTTTGCAGCGAAAAATCCACATCTCTTTATAGAACTCCTTAGGCAAAGAACCACCGCGCGCCCAAATCTCAAGGTATTCCTTGGAAATGGCCACAGTCAAATTCAAAGCGTTATCATCCGGAGGAGGTGGTTCGGTTTCCATGGAAACCTCGCTCCTTTCGGGCAAGTTCACCTCTACAATAGCCAATTTCTGGAAAGCGGTCATGGTTAAAAGAACGGGGATAAGAACGGTCATAAGACTCATGACCGGAAGCATGTCCATTTCTTTCAGTTTTTCCGCCTTTCTAAGCTGTTTTGCCATAAGCAAGCTCCTTAATTTTTAGTTGAAAGCCGAGAGTTATGCAAACGAGTTGATAACTTTCAAGCCCTTTTCTTCCATTTCTTGAATAACACGTTCAGAGAACATGCTTAAAAAACCCTGGATTATAAGCAATGGAATTGCAACCGCCAATCCCAAAAGTGTTGTACCCATAGCTATGGAAATACCGTTGGCAAGAGCCTGAGGGCGTTCCGCAGCGGGTTTGTTAGCCACAGCATCAAACGTTATAATCAGACCAAATATTGTTCCCATCAGTCCAAGCAGAGTCGCAATGGAAGCTACAAGGGCTACAATAGACAAATACCTGTTCACGCGAGGTGCTTCCGTTAAGAACGCTGCATCGCTGGCTGCAACAAGAGCCTCTTTTCCTTTATCGCGAGCTTCCACTATAGAGCCAAGAACAGCCGCTATGGGAAGGGTTGTCATTTTGCATAGGGAAACCGCTTCTTCGAATTTCTTTGCAGCAACCAACGTGCCGAAATTCCGAAGGAAAATATCACGCCCCTTTGAGGAACGCAAGAAAATATAAACGAACCTCTCTATGGCAATGCCGGCACCGGCCAAGCCAACGAGCGTGATAACCCACATGAATTGCCAACCCGCTTGTGAAGGGTCAAATGAAGCGATTGTGTTTTTTATGACGACATCCATTGTTATACTCCTATGGTTAGTGGATGAGTGAAACTTTTTTCTTTAAGTAAATATAGATTATTTTTTTCAAAAAAAACAATTTATATCTACTTTTTTTTATTTTACAGCCCTCCGGGTGCTGTTGGTGACGGCATAGGCGCCTGCCTTGCCCTCCATTGCCCCCTAAGATTCTCTAATTCCCTTTTCAACTTCGCATTTTTATCCTTTTCCTCAGAGGCTATATCCTTATAGGTTTTCATTTTCTCCTGAGGTGTAAGGTCTTCGGATTTCTCAATCTGCGTTAAACGGGACTTTGTTTTGTTGTAGGAATCGTCCCTGAACAAGGTGCTAGGGTCAAATTCCGTTATTGTTGTTGCCAAAATCTCATTTTCCCCGTCAATTTTCTTAACAAGGGTATATAGACTGTCTGTCCACTTGTTTTTAATGCCGTAGTGGGCAGATGCCTTTATTCCGCTTGCGCAACGAGGCAAGGCACCCTGCTTTGCCGCCTGGCTCTTGTTCTGCAATTCTTCACGGTAAGCTTCCAAGTCTTCGTGAACGGCGAATATCGCATCTTCTTTTGCCATGCCTTCGTCGGAAATGTATTCCCTGACCATGGCGGCGCTATCCGGGAGCGGAGCCTCGGCAAATGCGTTGCCCACTTCGTCAAAATTCTGGCAATCACGATAGAACATTTCAATATAGCCGTCTTGGGCAGCCACCACATCAGGGTTGTAATAACCTTGCTCACGGGCAAGGTCTATATTTGCCTGGAACAGCGGCCGTGCCTGCTCGTAGTAAGAGGGCAGTTGCTGAACAACCTGAATTCTCTCAACAAAAAGCCTTTCCTTATCCACTTTGCCCTTCTTGTCCCTTACATCCAATTCCTGTTCACGAACTTTGGCTGCAACCGTGACGAATAGCTCGGCAATGCGGTTCTTGGCACGGAAAGTCCATTTTTCGGAGGCGTATTCCGCAGATTTTGCGTAGTGCTTTGTTGAAGACTGCAAAATACCCATCAGCCTTTTAATCATATCCAGCTTGGCTTTTTCGTTGCCTTTGATAACCAGCGGATTCATGCTCGCTCTTTCAAATTCGCCAAGCATAAAGGATGCTTCTGCGGAAAAGGCAGGGTCCGGATTTTTGAGCTGAAGGCCGAATTTGTCGTAGGTGAGCATGGTGTTTTTATAGGCAGCCATAGACCTGGCGGTATCTTTCTGTTCCAAATACGCACGGGCGGTTTTGGTGTAGGCGTTAATCAGCTTTTCCTTATCCGACTGATAATTCTTTATGAAGTTCTCGTATTCCTTGATGGCATTGGGCCAGTCTTTGGCATTCTCGTAGGCCACAGGAATGCTGTATGCGGCATCCAAAGCGTATGAGCTTTTCGGATAATCGCGCACTAAATCTCTGTTGCAGCGAATTGCCTCTTTGGTTTCCCTGGCATCATCGTAAGCCAAGCAAGCGTTGTAAAGCAAGCTGGGAGTTTTTTCGTGTTTTGGGAACTTTCTGTAAGCAATTTCATATGTTTGGGCAGCGAGTTTCTTATTAGCCCTTATAGCTGCGGAATCCTTGCCCGGTATAGAATCATAAGTTTGACCAGCCGCAAATATAGCGTTTATAGCCATGGAATCTTGCGGGTAGTTATCCGTTATGAACAAATAGGCTTTTGCCGCATCCACAGGCCTGTTGTCTTTTTTATAGGCCAAGGCTGCGCGAACAATAGAGCGGATGGCCAAGGGTGATTTTCCGTATTCTCTGGGCATACGCATCCATGTTTCAGCCGCTTTTGAATTTTGCCCCGAATTTTCGTAAGCAACTCCAGCTTCAAACAGGGCTTTATCACTGAAATCAGCTCTTGGGAAACGTTTTACCAACGCTACGTAGGATTCTGCGCCTTGCGCATGCTGGCCGTTTTTAACCGCCTTTTCCGCCCTCTGGTAAAGCACGGCAGCAATGGAGGTTTCAATTTCCTTGGCAGCAGTAGTAGCATTGGAATCCCTGACTCCCATGCCTTTTTTATCGGTGTATTGCACATACAACCATTCAAACTCTTTCTGAGAATCGTCTAACTGGTCATCTTCCAGCAAGGACTGGGCAAGCATACGGCGAATTAAGAGCGTGTATTTGTGGCTTGGGAAATCAGCAGACAATTTGCGCAAAACATTGATTGCCGTTTTATACTGTTTTGCGTTGTAGTGAACTACCGCCGCATTGTAAGCTATGTCGGGGGCAGCGGTGTCTCTGCCGAACTTTGCCATATATTTATCCACTTGGGCAAAATAGGCCTTGGTTTCCGGCAAATTGTAAGCTTTAACGGTATCGCCGCCAGCTTTGGTTTTTAGAGCATTTTCACGGCCCGCATCCATAGCAAGCACTGCGTTATAACCGGCATCGTTTTTAGTTATGAGAATTCCAAAGTTCTGCGGACGGCGGCCATACCGGCTTGTATCCGTATCCACCATCCAATTGAATTCGGCGGCTTCTTTTTCATACTGGCCAAGTTCGTGATAAATAACAGCCATGTGCATGTGAACTTTGTATTCGTTCCAGTCCGGATTGCCCTTGTAGCGGTTTAAAAATTCGTTATAGGCCTTGATAGAATTCGCATATTCCTTTTTTGCGCCTTCCGTATCGCCTTTTTTCTGAAGTTCGGTGGCCTTTGCGTGGATATAGACGGGAATATCCAGCATTGCCAAGCGAATAGCACGTTCTGCATTGGCTACGCTTTCCGGGTAGCCGCTGTTCCTTTTGTACCAGGCGGAGTTGCGGTCATAACGCTTAACAACCAAATAGCGTTGGTCCTGTGCCTTATCCGGTTTTTGCTGCAGCAGGTAAATCTCCACCATAGCCAAATCCGCAAGCGGCGCATCAACATAAGTGGGGTTTGTCTCCAGCAAAAAGCCAAAAGCCTGAATAGCCTGGTCCATTCTGTCGTGGTCTTTAGCTTTTATGCCAATGCGGTAATAGAGAGAATCCTGATATTTGAGTTTTTTTGACCTTATGAATTTATCGGCCACTTTAACGCCGTCATCCAAATCGGAAAACGCGGTTGCCATATAATCCATAGCTTCAACACGCAAGTCCTTTATGTATTTGCCTTTGTCTGCGCCGTCTATGTATTCCCAGAATTTTTGCGCGGCAACTTCGTAATCCGCCTGATTGTAGTAAGATTCCGCCAAGTGATACATGGCATAGGCGGCTTCCTTTTTGGTTCCTACCGTTGCTCCGCCGACACCTGTAATTTTTTCATAGGCTTTTATGGCATCTCCCCATTTATTGCTGTTATAATAATATTCGCCTATGCGAAGCCAAGCGCTGGGAGCCAATGTATGGTTGGGATATTTTTTAACCAGAGCCAAGCGAAGGTCTAAAGCCTGCTTTAGTTCGCCCTTTGTTTCCAAAACAAAGGAAGCCTGGAAAAGCATGCCCGGCGCACTGGGCCCATCGGGGAAAAACTTAACATAATCCAAGAAAATGGGCAGAGAGCCTTCGTGGTCAACCTTGGGGGGCTGGCTCGTTTTGGAACACTGCGGATATTTTTTCACATTGTTGTCACGGTCTGCGCACCACTGCACGAGTTCTTCGTATTTGCTCTGCTCTCCGGTGAAACTGAACTCTTCCAGTTTGTAAAGCTCCTGGCCCCACTGCTGCAAAATGGTAGCGCAGTTGGCGTTTCTCTTTCCTTCGTTTGTGCGACACTTGTTAGTGTTGGAAAGGTCTTCCCATCTTTTAACGGCGGTTTGAAGGTCGCCTGCGCTGGAAACCGTGGCAGCGCGACATACTTGCTGAACCCTGCCTTTTTGAGTATTGTATTCTTCTGCGCACTTGTCATAGCCGCGGTTGCCCTTGCCGATTTTTTTGCATCTCTCGGCAGTGGCCTTAGCTTTCTTGGTTTCCGTGTCGCAGGCTTTAGACGATTGCGCAAAGGCAATGTTAGCCAATACCAAAGTTCCACACAAAAGAATTCTCAAATTCATATTCATTGCTTCCTACAATAAACTAGTTATTCTCCACTACAAGTCTTCCAACTCGTCCAAATCATCCAAATCACCTAAGCCGCCACCGCCACCACCGCCGCCGGCTCCGCCTTGCTGCGCTATCTTTGAAGCAACAACGGCACTTGTGAGCTTGGCATCACCCAAAACCCTTTGCCTGCTGGCTTCAAAACGGTCGCTCTGAATAACCCTTTGCTGGAAATCAGCGAAGTTTTCAATTTCACGGTTAGCCTTTTCAAAATCCGGGCGAAGCGCAGCACGTTTTTGCTCAACTCTTGGGGTCGGCAACTGGCGAGCCAAATCCAAAGCCCTGGTTTGAACGCTGTCAAATTTCTCTTTCATTCCATCATAAGCCGTTTTGGCACTGTCCCTCTTTTCTTTGGTGATTGTCGGGGTTTCCGACAATTGTATAGCCTTGTTCAGATTGGCTTCCGCACGTCTTAAATCACCCTGCAGGTAGTAGCAGTAACCTTCAACAAGGTAAGCCTCGGATATCAAGTAGGAATCAGGGCGGTTTCTTATTATCCAAGTGGTAAAGGGACGAGCGTTATTGGTATCACGAACCTTCAAAAAGCTCCATGCAAGCGCAAGGGCAGCTTCTTCATAGAACGGAGAAGCGGTGTTGGTCACCTGGCCATAAAGCCGTGCTGCTTCTGCCAAGCCGTCCGGCTGGGCAAAGAAAATATGGCCCAGTTTTACCTTTGCAGCATCTTGCAAATCCTTTTCGGACTGGTTTGAGGGCTGTTGGCTTATAATATCGTTAAAGGCTCCTTTTGCCTCTTCCCATTGCTCCAAACGGCTATATGCTATGCCCATTGTGTAACGAGCGTAGAAATAGTTGGCATTGCCGGGCAAAATGGAAGTGAGCAGCTCAATAGCATCTTTATTCTGACCCTGCTCAAATTTTATCTGACCAGCAATGTAATCGGCATCCGGCTTAACATCGGATTTGGGGAAGGTCTGGATTATGAACTGGTATTTTACCATAGCCTCGCCATAGCGCCCTTCTTTATAATCTATGTTCATCAACTGGAAATGATACTTTGGAACTTGGTCGGAATGAGGATATTTTTTAATAGCCTCTTGGTAAACCTTTTGCGCCGCAAGGTGCATACGCATATTTTCAAAGGATTTTCCCTTGTAGAAAGCGGCCTGGTCAACCAAATGGAATGTGGGGTACTTGGTTTGCACCTTGCCGAATGCATAAGAGGCAGCAATAAAATCGCGGTTCAGGTACAGACGCATTGCGGCACGGTAATCGTTTTCCGGCTCAATCTTCAAGCGGCGGTATCTCTCTTCGCCAATGCTCTCTTCACGAGTATCGCCAAAACGGGCTGTAGCACGAACGTTCCACAAAAATCCACGGTTCTTTTTCTCAATCAAATCATCATGAGACATCTCTAAGTCCAATCCGAGATAGCGGAATAGATTCACATCCTTTACATTTATGGTTGCGCCTATCACAGGATAGCCTTCCTTGGTCAAGCGACCCTTAACACCAAGATGCGATGTTATAAAATAGGTGGCAGAAACGCCAAATTCCAACATCATGCCTTTGCCGCCTTCTTCTTCCTTATGGAAGATATCTATAAAGCTCACTTCTCCTTTTATTTCCAAAGCACGATTCAAGCCGCGGTAAAACAATGAAAAATTCAGGTTGGTGGGAATTGCATAGCCGTCATCTGTATCGCCCATAAGGGTGGGGGTCACAAAGCCATAACCGTCCGAAGGCTCATCCGCATCCACATTGGCTATAACCGGCTGAATAATGTTCTGAAGCGCAATGCCTATTTGCACATGCCCAAGCTTTGAATTGTTTATGGGATTCCAACTAAGGCCAATGTCTGAGCCTAGCGTGATTTGGCTGTTGTAACCGAATTGGTTAACCTGCAAAACGGACAGGTCAATACCGATAGCCAACCAGTGGAACACGCGGTAAGCATAGCCCAGCATGTAGGCATTTTCCGTGTAATCGCCATGGGTATCGTTGGGGTCAACCGTAGCTCCGTTCTCAAAGAAGGTGAAGCCAAAGGTATGGTTGTAACTCAACGGAAACACAATAGAACCATATTCCTGCATCGCTGCGCCGCTTATGGTGCTGAAAAAGCCGCCAGTGATTTCCAACTGGTCGTTTTCCGCTATGCCGGCGGGGTTTACATACATGGAAGTGGTTCCGCCGAACTCGCCGAACCAGTCGTTCTGCTGGTATTTATTCGGTGAATATGACGGTGATGCGAGCACGCTGCCCGCTAAACAAAACACTAACGCAATGGAGAGTAATATATGTTTCACTTCTAATTTCTCCTTAGTTATCTGTGCGTTGGAATTCTATGCGGCGGTTTTTCGCTCTGCCCGCCGCGGTTTTATTGGATGCAATTGGTTGATCCGGGCCTCTGCCCTCATAATCAAGACGAGATGAGCTTATGCCTCGGCTTATCAAGAAATCCACAACTGCCTTTGCGCGAGCTTCCGAAAGGGTCTGGTTTGTTTCTCTTTTGCCTACATCATCTGTGTGCCCAACTACCTTGAATGTAACTTCCGGGTATGTTTGCATGGTTTCTACCACTACCATAAGATTGCCAAATGATTCATCCGTGATGTCCGCTTTTCCGCTCACGAAGTTCACACCTTCCACAACAAACACCTTCTTTGGTGGCGGTGGAGGCGGAGGCGGAGGTTCGGGTTCCGGTGCGGACGCTTCTTCAACGTATTCCGGTTCATCCGGCGTAAATTCCGGTTCGGGTTCCGGTTCGGAAATTATTTGCTGCTCCCCGCTTTCGTCTATTATTATTTTGGGGCGCACTACCGAAATATCCTTTATTAAACCTATATCCCGGCGGCTCTGGCCTCTTTTCACCATTGGGGACTTAGGCTGTACATAAAAATCGGGGCTGAAAATTGAGGGATTGCGGAACATAGGGTCTAAAGAGACATTTGTTCTGTTAATCTTGATAAACCTGTTGAACGGATAGTAGTTCTTATATATATTGTTGTAGTCCATGCGGGTTTGGCCGGAAGCCGGATCTGCAAAAATGCCGTAATAATGGTTTTCCATGAAAATATTGTTTACTGCCACCACATTAGATGGACCCTTGAGCGCAAGCCCGGAATAGCCGTTGCGAAGCACCACATTATGTTCTATCTTGGAGTCAAGGGACTTAGCACCCCAAGCAAGAATACCGCTCCAACGGTTTCCGTAAACCACGTTGTTAGCTATTTCAGGCAGGGAGATAAATGCCGCTATGCCTGTAGCGTGGTTATCCAGAACAATGTTGTTGTGAATATAAAGGCCACCCGTATTTTCGCAGAGAACACCCTCTAGCCCATTGCGAATGGTGAAATGAGATATTTCCGATTCGGTCACTCCCATAACGGTTGGCCCCCTGCGGCCGCCATCTATTATGGTAGTCAGAGGGTCTTCGCCTTTTAATACTACACCCATAACGAGGGTTACATTCTCGTTATAAGTGCCACGTCTTACCAAAACCGTATCGCCTGAATCTGCGTTTCCGAGAGCATCGGATATGGTTTTGTAATCTCCCGGGACCCGAATGGTTTTAGCGACTGCGCCGCTAAGGAGCAAAACGGTTCCGAGAACAGCAATAGAAAGATGTTTCAACATATTAAACCATTTTCTCCGATTAGGTACTTCCCTCTTCTTTCTTGGAGCATTGTATTGAATTTCGCAATTCCTGAGCCATTTTCTTTATATTCTGCAGATGCTTCCGCCCACGGGTGCCGGCAGTTTTATTACCACGCCCAAATTTGGCATATTCCGCTTTAAACAGTTCCAATTCACTCTCAAGATTTTGCAACAAGTCCATAAATACTCCAAGTGGTTCTGTTAAAAATACATTTTTTTTTTATAAATGGCACATTTTTTTAAAAAATATCACTTTTTTTTGCTTTTTAACGGTTCGGAACGGAAAAAATGAGGATTTTTTTAAAAATTAGTTGAGAGTTGAGAGTTGAGAGTTGAGAATTTTCTATATTTTTGGGTTTTATGAGTTCCGCAAATGTAAAATATAGTGAGGCCATTGGAAGGCTGGAAGAGATTTTGGAGAACATAGACCGTTCCAATGTTGGCATAGACGAGCTTGCAGACCTGGTAAAAGAGGCTTCGGATTTGATAAAAACCTGCCGAGCCTTGCTCACAAGCACGGAGCAGAGCGTTAAGGAGTCGCTGGAAGCGTTAGATCTGCCCTCGCCAGCATATTCATGATAATCTTATAATGGTCTCCGGCGAATTGGGCGCGGATTTTTTCAAGGTCTTTTAGGGGGTACCATAGGGCTTCGGAGGCGTCGTCGGCTCCTTTTATGCTTGGGGGAGCTTGGGCCTGAAGGTCAAAAAGGTAGGTGTGGGATATCATTCTGCCACGGGGTTCCCTGTTTGGGTCGTCAAAAACACGGTAGGTTTTTATGCTTTTGTCCAGTTCCTTGTAGCTTAGGTCTATGCCAGTTTCTTCTATGAGTTCTCTTATTGCGCAGTGCCTGATGGGTTCGGTGCTGTCTAGGAAGCCTCCAGCCATGGCAAACAGCCCTTTGCCGGGGAAGGCTCCCCTTTTTATCAAAAGAATATGCTCTTGGCAAAGGACTAGGGCGTCCCCTGCAACGAAAACCGGGGGGTAAGGCGTGGAAGACCACTCTTTTTTATACTCTTCAACCAGTTTGTGCTCCTCTTTTTGGATTTTGGCCCATTCTTCGTTTTCCTTGTTTTTGAGGTAGCTGTAAACGGCTGGCGGGATTTTGTCCTGTTCGGCGAGGGTTCCTCCGAGCCATTTTTTGCGAATTTGGGTAGAAGAAAGCCCGTTTTCCAAGAGGGGCATTTCCAGGAAATCCCATTCGGGGAATAGGTCTAGGTAATATGAGGTGCCGTCTTTTTTGTGGCCGATGATGGCGGTTTGCGATGGAGTTGAGAGTTGAGAGTTGAGAGTTGAGAGTTTTTTTATTTCCTTTACCCATTCGTGGCAGTTGTAGTTGGAGTCGTGGATTGGGATGAAGGTTATTTTTTTCAATTCGGCCTGGGTTAGGGCTATTTTCAGCATTTCTATTCTTTCTTCTGTTGTAAAGGGGTTGCGCAGGCTGCGGCAGACCTCGTGCGAGCCTATGAATAGCAAAAGGCTTTCCGTTTGCTCCAAGGCCTTACGTATTGTGGCAAAGTGCCCATTGTGAGGCGGTTGAAAGCGACCTATATATATTAGTGAGGAGAACACTTTTAGGAAGGTAGAAAAATATAATTTCATCTTTTTTTCTTTTTTTGCACTTTTCGCTAAAGTTTTTACGAAATGTGCCTATAACTACATATGGAGTTTAACCGGCTGTTCCGAAAGGCATAGCCGGTTGCTCTGAAAGGTTCAAGCGGCTGATGCGGAACGCCAGTGAATATTGGAATGTACTCAGCCACTCGGAATTAAGGATGATTCCGGGGTTAAATTTAACATGGAGGTAATCAATGCAGAT
>JAISSJ010000156.1 GCA_031273195.1 Candidatus Fibrimonas sp. | reverse complement strand
TTTGCTCCCTCTTCATCGTAAAGGGAAGCCCCTATCGCAAGGTTGTTTATAACTTTTTTGAATGTGAAAGCCATGCCGCCGCCGATTATGATTTTATCGGCCTTGTCCAGCAGGTTGTTTATCAACTGAATCTTGTCTGCGACCTTTGCGCCGCCCAAAATGGCGAGGAGCGGGCGCTTGGGGTTGTCCAGCACGGCGGAAAAAGCATCAAGCTCTTTTTTCATCAGGTAGCCGCTGGCTCTCTGGGCATAGCCTTCGCCGAGCATTGAAGAGTGGGCGCGGTGGGCGGTGCCAAAGGCATCGTTTATGTAAACTTCTGCCAATTTTGCCAAAGACGCTCTAAATTCCTTTACCTTGGCCGGATCAGCCTTGATTTTTTCCTCTGTGCCGTCTGCTTTTTTAATCTTTGCCTTGCCTTCTTCTTCCAAATGAAAGCGCAGATTTTCCAGCAAAATAACATCGCCGGGTTTGGCTGCGGCACATTCCTTTTCAACTCCCGCCCCAACGCAATCGTTCAGGAATTTAACCGGTTTGCCGAGCAATTCCTGCAATTTCTCCGCAACAGGCTTCAAGCTGTATTTTGCAACAGCTTTGCCGTCTGGCCTGCCCAGGTGCGAGGCTAAAACAACAGCAGCCCCCTTATCCAAGGCATAGCGTATTGTTGGCAATGCGGCTTCTATGCGTTTTGTGTTAGTGATTTCCCCGGTAGTTTTATCTTGCGGAACGTTAAAATCCACACGAATAAAAACGCGCTTACCTTGTATATCAAGGTCTTCAATAAAGAGCTTGGACATATCTTGTCTCCGTAAAAAAAATATTTTGTGGAAATATAGAAAATTAAAAAACTTCCCCTGCGTGAACCAAACCGGTTCCCTGCTTTTCCGCCATGTCCGGCAGTTTTTCCAAAAGATCAATGTTTTTTTCCGTAAGTTCAAACAGCAAAATAGCTTTGCCGTTTTTTCGAGCCATTCTAAGCGCTTTATTCACTTGTTCATTGAATTCCTCGTAAATATCCAGATTATTCCTGCGGCATCGGATATCCTTTTTCACACATTCTTCAGGGGATAGCAAGCTGGCGGTTCCGTTTTTGCTCAAATCCCAAAACCATAAATTTTTCTCTCGCAGCACTTTTTCCAGCACTCCTACGGAAGCGGGGTGAATTAAAAAATCTTCTCCGTAAAAAGCGGCAAAACCATTCGCATGGTCAAACTTTCTCAGTTGCTCGTATAACTTTTTGGCAAGTTCCTTTTCGTTGGTTATTCCAATTGGAATTTGATTTTTCTTTTCCGCGAGATAAACCATTTCAATGCGGCTTTCCATAGGAATCCAGGGAATTATATTCGCATTTGCTTTTTTACCGGCTTCCAAAAGCTCCGGCCTGGAAGATGGGATTAACAGATTGTAGGCATAACCCAGTTTCTCCAATATTTCCGGTTTATTCCTCAAAATTTTGTTCTGTTCTTTTGCAGCCAGAACTACAGCGAGTTTTGAGGAATTCGGCTGCCATAATGTGTCTATTACACGTATTTCCAGTAATGGGTAAACTCCCTGCTCGCCCTCGTATTTTATGAGCGCACGTCCGTTCTTGATTTCTCTCATCCAGTGAATTTTGCCATTGTGCCTTTCAATTTCTCTGGAAGCGCGCAGCATATAGTTCGGAATGGATATGCCATTAGGAACAAGCCATATTTCGCTTGCTGTACCGGTATCCGTTTTTGAACTGGGCAAAGTAATTTCATTATGGACATTAAGCGCTTTTTTGAGGTTTTCGTTCAAAAACAAGGCCTCGCTTTTGCTGGCTTCCTGCTTTGGCTCCAGGCTCGACGGTTCTTGTTTTGTGTTTTTTTTGCCAATAACCAAGCCGGTTCCCAGCAGTACGGCGAATAAGAACGCTGCGGTACCAATTAAAACTTTAAGCGAAATTTTATGTAGCATAGCAAGGAAAATAAAATTTTCTATCTTCCCCCGTAACATATAAAAAAGGAGAGCTTATGGCTATTACCAAAGTTTGGCTGGATGAATCGGAGAACGAGTGTACAATGTGCGGCGCATGTGAAGCGGCTTGCGACGGAGTTTTTGAAGTCCCGGAAAAAATGGCGGTTAAGAGTGGTGCGGATTTCGCCGCACACGAGACGGAAATAAAAGAGGCCGCCGAGAGCTGCCCCACAGGGGTTATAGCTTACGCTGTGGATGGCGGAGAGGGAAGGGCGAACTAGATGAGCGCATTGGTAGGCATACTCAGCGGCTCTGCCTCGGATAAGCCTGTTGTGGATAAAATCACCTCGGTTTTGGACGAGCTGGGTGTTGCTTGGGAATACTCGGTTCTCTCTGCGCATCGCACCCCTAACAAGGTTGCGCACTACTCAAAGGAAGCCGAGGGTAGAGGCTTGGCTGTGCTGATAGGCGTTGCCGGCCTCTCTGCCGCCTTGCCGGGTTGCCTTGCCGCACACACGACCTTGCCCGTAATCGGAGTTCCTTGCGATGGCGGCTGCCTTGGGGGCGCAGATGCCCTTTACTCGGTGGCTCAAATGCCTCCCGGAATTCCCGTTGCGGCGGTTGGAATAGGCAATGGCAAAAATGCCGCATACCTGGCCGCTTCCATTCTCTCAATCTCTCACTCCGGCATAAAGGAAAAACTGCAGGCTTACCGAAAAAGCCTGGGTGACGAATGAATATGCAAAAAGATACTTACGAAAGCCCTTTGCTTTCCAGATATTCTTCTAATGAAATGCTGTTTTTGTTCAGCCCGCAGTTCAAGCACCAGACGTGGCGCAAGTTGTGGATTTGGCTTGCCGAAGGCGAAAAGGAACTTGGGCTTCCGATTACGGATGAGCAAATTGCGGAACTCAAAGCGCATGAAAGCGATATAAACTGGAAAGAGGCCGCAGAAGAGGAAAAACGCCGCCGCCATGACGTGATGGCTCACGTTCATGCGTATGGCTTGCAGGCACCAAAGGCAAAAAGAATAATACACCTCGGCGCAACCAGCGCTTATGTTGGGGACAACACCGATTTGATTCAGATGCAGCAGGGTTTGATTTTAATCCGCCGCCGCCTGTGCAAGGTCATAGACAAACTCTCGAACTTTGCCCTGCAACACAAGGCTCTGCCCATTTTGGGGCGTACGCATTTTCAGGCGGCGCAGCTAACAACCGTTGGCAAACGTGCTGCGCTCTGGCTCCAAGACCTGTTGATAGACCTTGAAGAGGCGAACCATTTGATAGAGATTTTGCCGTTCAGGGGTGTTAAGGGCACAACCGGTACGCAAGCGAGTTTTATGGAACTCTTCAACGGAGACCACGAAAAGATTAAAAAGCTGGATTCTTATGTAAGCCAAAAAGCGGGCTTTAAAAAAGTTCTCACTATCACAGGGCAAACATACACCCGCAAATGGGACTACATTGTGAATAATGCCCTAGCTTCGCTGGCTACGAGTTTGAGCAAGTTCGCCACGGACCTGCGCCTTATGCAGGGTTTAAAAGAGATTGAAGAACCATTTGAAAAAGAGCAAATAGGCTCCTCTGCGATGGCGTACAAAAGAAACCCCATGCGTTCCGAGCGCATATGCTCCCTTGCTCGCTTTGTAATTGCCATGCCGCAAAGCACAGCCTTTACCCAAAGCACCCAGTGGTTTGAACGCACCCTGGACGACAGTGCAAACAAAAGGCTTGCGATTCCCGAAGCATTTTTAGCTACGGATGCAATGCTGATTTTAACGGAAAATATTGCGACCGCAATGGTGGTTTATCCAAAAATAATAGAGAGGCATATAAACGAAGAATTGCCCTTTATGGCAACGGAAAATATTTTGATGGAAGCGGTGAAAAAAGGCGGAGACAGGCAGCTTTTGCACGAAGAAATCCGCAATCTTTCGCAACAGGCGGCATATGCGGTTAAGGAAGAGGGCAAAGACAACGATTTGCTGGAGCGTATTTTGGCCTCCGGGAAATTCGGGCTTAAACGTGAAGATTTTGAGCGCATTTTGGATTTGAAAAAATTTATAGGCCGTGCGCCGGAGCAAACCGAGGAATTTGTGAACCTTGAAGCGAAGCCGGCGATTGAGGCGTTTAACGACTGGAAAAATACGGACAGCGTAGAGGTAAAGGTATAATGTTTACGGGAATAGTTCAAACTTGCGGAAAAATTGCGGAGCTGAACAAGCTTGGCGATGCCCTGCAAATGAAAATTTTTGCGGAGAATTATTTTGCGAGCAGCAAAAAAGGCGATAGCGTTGCAAACGACGGTGTTTGCCTGACCATAGAAAGCTGCACGGCCAGCGAAGCGATTTTTACCCTGATAAACCAAACGGTGAGCAACACCTCTTTTAGCCGAGCCAGCATTGGAGATTTGGTAAATTTGGAACTCCCTTGCCGCCCCGATTCCCTTATGGGCGGGCATTTTGTAATGGGACACATAGACAGCACGGCCACGGTAAAACAGGTTGTTAAAAGAGAGACCGGCCTGGAAATAGATTTGGAAATTCCGGAAAATCTTTCTAAATACGTAATACACAGAGGCTCTATAGCCTTGGATGGGATTAGCCTGACTGTTGCGGAGATGCCGGAAAAAAACATAATCAGGGTAGCCATTATTCCCGAAACCATAAAGGTGACAAATATAAGCCGCTGGGAGCTTGGCAGCCTTGTGAATGTGGAGGTTGACATGATGGGAAAGTATATTGAGAAGTTGTTGGCTAATTATGAGTTGAAAATTGAGAGTTGAGAATGCTTTACGGAATTTTTTCGGATATTCATGCTAACTTGCAGGCACTTGAAGCGGTGCTGCGTTCTATGGATTCACGCAAGGTTGAGAGGCGTATTTGCCTTGGCGATATTGTTGGCTATGGAGCAAATCCGAATGAATGTGCCACCCTTGTGAAGCAGCACAGTGATTTGTGCATTTTGGGAAACCACGATAATGTGGCGTTGAAACGGGAAACCTACTCGGATTTTAATATTTACGCAAAAACGGCAATGGAATGGACATGGGGGCATTTGAACGACCAGACAAAGGATTACTTGAAATCTCTGCCTTATGTTGTAGAGGAGGGAAATTTCACTTTTGTGCATTCCTCGCCCATGTCCCCGGCGGATTGGCATTATGTTGCGGATTTGGATGGGGCTTTGGAAGCCTTTTCTTATTTTAAAACACCTTACTGTTTTATTGGGCATACCCACAGCCCCGTTATAGTTGCAACAAACAGCGAAGACCCATACGGGGATATTCCCGTGATTTCCGACGGGCCTCTTTACAGGCCTCAGGAAAACGAAAAGGTTTTGATAAATGCGGGTTCGGTTGGGCAGCCCAGAGACAGGGATAACCGCGCTTGCTGGTGTTTGGTGGACAGCGAATGCGCCTGGATAGAATTTATAAGGGTTGAGTATGATATTGATAGAACTCAAGACGCTATGCGCAAGGAAAATCTGCCTTTGTTCCTGATAGAGAGACTCGGTTTGGGAAGGTAGAAACCCGAATGAAAATCTTGCACATATCGGATTTGCACATAGGCAAGAGCCTGGGCAATTTTTCGCTGGCCGATGAGCAGAAGCATGTATTGGCACAGGTGATAGACTGTGTGAAAACGGAAAAGCCAAGCGCGATTTTAATTGCCGGCGATATATACGACCGTGCCGTGCCAAGTGTTGAAGCTGTGCGTATTTTTGATGATTTTTTAACCGAGCTGGCCGAAGAAAATATTGCGGTGATGATAATATCCGGCAATCACGATTCTCCTGAGCGTTTGAATTATGCCTCCCGCCTTTTGGCGGATAAAAATATCTCCATTTGCGGAGCTTTTGACGGCACTCCGCACAACCCCCCCCCCCCCCCCCCCCCCCCCCCCCCCCCCCCCCCCCCCCCCCCCCC
>JAISSJ010000125.1 GCA_031273195.1 Candidatus Fibrimonas sp. | reverse complement strand
AATTACATAAGAAGATCAAAAACTGAGACGAAAGGGTTAATAGAAGTAAAGTAGTTAAGGGGAGGTGGGGGGAGGGTGGTTGTGGTAAATAACATATTAAATCCTATTCCAAACAAAATTTAAACCCTGACTCTGATAAAAACGCATCTTACTATCCGAACTTATAAGCGTGGTCTTATTGGTTATAGCATGTGCCATTATAGCATGATCTACCGGGTCTTTATGACCGGAAATAGGAATAATCTTGCCAAGCGTTAATAAATGTTCCTTTTTAAAATAATCTACCGAGAAACCGAGTTCATCTATATAAGAAAAAATGTCTTTTGTCTCTTTCCACTGGGAAACTTTAATTTTGCCAATCCTAAGCAAAAGGATAATTTCTTCTATGCTCCTAGAACTAATGTTTATTGTATTTGAGGCATCATAAAGCAACTCGGAAACATCCTTAGAAAGGCGGTCTCTTTCCTTAACAGTGAACAGCAATATATTCGTGTCTATGAGATAACGCATTATTTCATTACCGCACGCATATCATTGATAACCATAGGTATACCATTTGGATGCTTCAAACACCACAAAGCATACTTTGACAACTTTACGCTTCCGTCTGTTGGAGGCATATTCATTTTTCTTTCTCTAGCTTTTTTCATAGAAACTCCTTAATGCGATAATATAGTAAGTTCTTCCCCTTCAAAATCTTTCGCCGCAGATCCTGCGTACGAGGCTCCGGCAGGGAGCGTTATTTTGGTCAAAACTGCATTTAAGGGTAAATATATATAGAAACTTCCTACTGTATTCTATCATACTGAACACCCGCCTGTAAAGGCGACCTAGCTATTTACCTCTCAGGGCTTTAATGATGCTTGCTAACGGAATGGCAGCTATTGCCGCAATTGTAGCCGGATGCACTTTCAAAACAGCCAAAACGATGCAAACGCACAAAGACAAAATGCAAATCACGACACCACTTACCAAACCGTATAAATCGGTTTTAATCCGTTTGTTTTCCTGCTCATTTAATTCTTTAATTGAAGCTATATCCGCCTCTGTTTCCTTGTTTTCCTTTTCATGCCGATGCTTCTGCTCGGCAGTGAAAGCGTCAAAAATAGCCTTGGCAGCCCCAGGGTAAACTTTCTCGTAAATCTCCAATTGCTCGGCAGGCGGTAAAGGGCTTGAGTAGGCGGCCAGAAAACCTATGGACTGATGCTCCGGAGCGTTTTCGCTAGATTGGATGCGTTTCGCCATATTTGTCTATCGCTCTCTGCAAATCCAGCCCGATTTTTTTCCAGTCGTCAGCAATGCCGCTTATAGCTGTTGATCTCAGCTTAAATTTTCCTATCTCCGGCTTGCGGCTCCTATAGCCAAACAGATATGCCGGAGCAGCCAGCCCATCCAAAAAACCGTTCCAGAACGCATTTTTACGCAAATTCTGCAAAAAACTTATCATAACTTTAAATATAGAAACTTCCTACTGTATTCTATCATACTGAACACCTGCCTGTAGAGATTTGCTTTTAATTATGGCAAGTTCTCCGACAGTTGCAATCCAAAAACCTCTCTGACGCAAGCCGTCAATTACGCCCGGCAAGGCGGAAACGGTGTTTGGAGCGGTGTTCGGCTCGTGCATGTTTATTATGCCGCCGTCCGCTGAACGGCTAAGAACATTATTGGTAATTGTAGTTGCCGTAATGCCCGACTGGTAATCTTCGCTCCAAATGCTCACCCCTATAATGGCAAGACCCTGCTGCGTACAAACACTGGTCAAGTTGTTTCCGTATTCAACACTGGGAGCACGGAACAAATTGGGATTTTTTCCGGTAATATTTTTGATTGCGGTTGAAGCCGCAGAGAGGCTGGTGCTAATGGTATTCTGTGGCGTGTTGCCCCCAAGCCCGTTATATCCGTCTGAATGGTTGGCGAGTTCATGACCTGCATCATGAATCGCTTTTGCCCATGTTCCCTGACTGCGTATGTTTTGCCCAATCAAAAAGAATGTGGCTTTTACATTTTTCTGAGAAAGAACATCTAAAAGATTTTGCGTGGATGCTCCGGCAGGACCGTCATCAAAAGTTAATGCTACATACTTCGTAGGTTTGCTGGAATATCCCAGCCTCTGCCAATTATCATCAATATGGTTGAGTATGCTATCCCTCGGACTTATAGGCGTTAAAGACGAGGAAGAACCTACGGAAGAAGACGACTTTGCGGAAGATGAAGAAGCCTGCATAGAAGAACTACTGATTGCAATGCTGGAACTAGAACTGGGATTTGAACTGGAGCTTGGGTTTGAGCTGGAACTAGAACTAGGATTTGAACTGGAGCTTGGGTTTAAACTAGAGCTAGAGCTGGAAATATAGCTTGAACTTGAACTAGGATTTGAACTAGAGCTAAGACTTGAACTGAGATTTGAGCTTGAACTTGAAACAGTTTCGCTAGAAGAACTGGAAAAATCAACGTGCTCGGTTCCGCCTGAACAGGCGAAAAATAAGGAAAAGAAAGCAATTGACAAAAGCAATTTCTTTGAGAATATAACTCGCATCTCACACCTCCAGAATAATGTTCTTAACATAATATAATAAATTTCAGACAAGTAATTTTCTATATTTTCCCCCGATGGACTCCTCTAACTTTATTCAAGACTTTATAGTTGAAGATTTGGGAAACAAGCGGTATAATGAGGTACACACTCGCTTTCCGCCGGAACCAAACGGTTATCTGCATATTGGCCATGCGAAAAGCATATGCATAAATTTTGGAACCGCTTTGAAGTTCAAAGGGCTTTGCAACCTCCGCTTTGACGATACCAACCCCGCTAAAGAAGACGTAGAATACGTGGATAGCATTAAGGATGATGTTAAGTGGCTGGGCTTTGACTGGGAGGAGCGTGAGTTTTACGCAAGCGATTATTACGGTTTGTGCTATGAATTTGCCGAACAACTGATTTTAGCGGGCAAGGCCTATATTTGCCACCTGAAAGGCGATGACGTTAGCGAGTATAGAGGCACTCTCACAAGTCCCGGCAAAGACAGCCCTTGGCGAAACCGCACCGTGCAAGAAAACCTTGAGATTTTCCACAAAATGCGAGCGGGCGAAATTGAAGAAGGGGAGGCGTTTTTACGGGCCAAAATAGATATGGCAAGCCCCAACATGAATATGCGCGACCCCGCCATTTACCGCATTAAAAAGGTTGCTCACCACCGCACGGGCAATAAATGGGTTGTTTACCCTATGTACGATTACGCCCACCCTATAGGCGACTGGATAGAGGGCATAACGCACAGCATTTGCACATTGGAATTTGAAGCTCACCGCCCCCTTTACGAGTGGACTATAAACGAAATCAAAGCCCTTATAGACAATGGTTCCTATGTTCCAAGCCAAAAGATGCCGCCAGCCCTGCCTCGCCAAATTGAGTTTGCCCGCCTTAACCTTACATATACGGTTATGAGCAAAAGGCTTTTGCGTGAACTTGTGGAAAATAACCATGTTCTCGGCTGGGACGACCCTAGAATGCCCACTATAAGCGGCCTTAGACGCAGGGGCTATACGCCTAGCTCTTTGCGTGAGTTTGCGGAGAGGATTGGTGTTGCCAAGACCGATAGCATTGTGGATATTCAGCTTCTTTATTTTTGCATAAGGGAAGAATTGAACAAAGAGGCTCAAAGGGCGATGGTTGTTTTGGAACCAGTAAAAGTTGTAATAACAAATTGGGAAGATGGCAAAGAAGATGTCCTTGAAATAGAGAATAACCCGGAAAACCCGGAACTGGGCAATCGCAAAATGGTTTTCGGCAGGGAGATTTACATTGAGCGTGAAGATTTTATGGAAAATCCTCCGAAAAAATATTTCAGGCTTTTTCCCGGTGCCGAAGTTCGCTTAAAGGGTGCATATTATATTACCTGCAAAGAGGTTATAAAAAATGAGGCCGGCGATGTTGAGGAGTTGCGTTGCGTTTATGACCCTCAGAGCAAGGGTGGCGAAACACCGGATGCCCGCAAGGTGAAAGGAACTTTGCACTGGGTTAATTGCAAATCGGCTGTTGATGTTGAGGTTCGCCTTTTTGAAAACCTCTTTACTTTGGAAAATCCGGCGGCAATCCCGGAGGGGAAAAGCTACATGGACTATGTGGATAAAAATTCCCTTACGGTAAAACAGGCAAAGGCAGAGCCAATGCTCGCAAATGCAAAACCATACGACAGATTCCAGTTTTTAAGGCACGGTTATTTTTGCACGGATGCAAAGGATTCCACGCCTCAAAAACCGGTGTTCAACCGCACCGTTGGCTTAAAGGATACTTGGGGGAAGATGCAAACGGCTGAAAACCGGAAGTAAAAAACTTCTCAAACATAATATCGGCAAACGAATGCTTGCTGTTTGTCTGTTCCAGGGTTTTCTCCAGCGGGCAGTATGCGCTTGCGTATCCTATTAGATTTTTATCGGTTTTCCATCGGCTGCTTTCCCCGGAGGAGTTTCTGCAAGGGGAATTCCAGCCTATCAATATGCTTGGAATTTTGCATACCATGGTTTGCCGCAATATATTTGCATATTGCCCCTGTGTGGAGAGCAAAATGAAAATGTCGTATTTTCGGAGTTCGTTGGCTACCACCCAGTCCGAAAATATATTTTCATTCGGTTTTGGGTCTAAAACATTTGGCCGCTTTGCGTAATGAACCGCAAAGCCGGAATCCGCCAAATGCCTCTCAAACCTCAGAATAGCATCTTCGGCTTCTCTCCCAGCCCCTGTGGGTTTTTCGCTCGGATGGTAGAAGTGCTTTTCTATCTCCAAATGCTCAATGTCGCTTTTCCATTCAAACCTGCGTTCTATTTCGTAGCGCAACAATGTTTCCATAGCGGCTAAGTTTAGCCTGGAACGCCTTTTATGCTCATACCTATAAAAGTCGTTTATGCGTTTGAATGAAAATCCGTCTATGCAAAAATACGCTTTTTTCATAGCAGCCTCCCGTTTTGTTTTTAACGTTAGACGCTATTTATCGGAAAAAAAATTTGAAAACCTCAATTTTGCAAACAACTGTTGACGTTTTTCTGCATTTTTTTTGAAAATGCATTTTTAATACGCCTTTTTTAACGCTTCTTCTACAAGATCTGCGGTTAAAAGCTCCGGCATTAATATGGCTTCCCTGGACGAGGTTAGCAGCAAATCAAACGGAACCCCGCCACGTCCATACGCTTCAAAGAATTTCAGGGCCTCGTAGTTAGGCTTGGTATAGTCCGCCTGCATTTTCACTACATTGGTTTTAGCAAAAATTTCCTTGATTTTTTCGCTCTCAAACACATTCTTCTCGTTTATCTTGCAAGTTATGCACCAGTCCGCCATTCCGTTCACCCAAACGGCAATCCCTTCGTTTTGCAAGCTATCCAGCTTTACGCTTGAAAACGGGAGCCATTCCAAATCCTCAACGTTTGTTTCCGCAGAACCGGCCCTGTTTTGAATCAGCGGGCCAATCCACTGGTTCCATGAAAACACATATATCGCAACAAAAACAAGCCACAGAACGGCGAAACGCCACCACGGCTTTCCCGGTTTTGCTATTAAGCCGGAGAGCCACGCAAAGAAAACGGCTACACATAAAAGCAAGCCAATCCTTAAAGAAGCGGTTGCTCCCGTTTGCTTGCCGAAGATCCAAATCAACCAAACAACGGTGAGCAAAAGCGGAAAACCCAGAAATTGCTTGAGTATAACCATCCAGTGCCCCGGCTTTGGAAGCTTTTTTGTCCACTGCGGAAAAATGCTCAAAATCAAATACGGAAAAGACAAGCCAGTGGCAATAGCTATAAAAATCAAAATCAATTCAAGGGCAGAAGCCGTAAAGGAAAAGCCTATGGCCGTTCCCAAAAAAGGTGCGGAACAGGGGGTTGACAAAAGCACCAGCAAAATTCCGTAGGCAAAAGCTCCGCGAGTGCCATCTTCTTTTGCCCGTTTTTCCCATACTTTGAGCACATTGCCGGGCATCCAAATATCAAAAATTCCAAAAAAGCTCAAAGCGAAAATTGCGATGAATAAAGCCATTGTCGCTGTGTATTCCGGGTACTGAAATTGAAAGCCCCAGCCCACTGCGTTTCCGGTTAAACGAACAATGAAAATTATCGCTGCTATGACAAAAAAGGAACTCCATATGCCGCCGGCCGTGGCAAGCCCCCACTTGAGCATATTGCGCTCTGTTTCTCCGGCTCTTCGCACTAAATCAAAAATTTTAAGGAACAGAACCGGCAACACACATGGCATAACATTCAAAAGCAATCCGCCCAGCAAGGCGAGTAAAAAATACAGGAAAAACGAATTTTTTGCTGGTTTTTCTCCTATTTCACCGCTATTTAAATAGGAATTTTTTTTTTCTCCTGAACTAATAGAACCGAAAGTCACCTCTATTGTTTTTGGAGCCAAGCATATATTGGAACACGCCTGGTAAGTGAATTTGAGACTGGTTTTGTAGGGGTCGTAGTTATCCGATATAGAGTTTATGGGCAAGCTTATTGTGAAAGAGTCTTGCAGCAAAAGCAAATCCACGTTCAAAAGTTCGTTGTGCGATTTTAGAGGCGCAGGCCATAAGGCAGAATCAAACTTCATGCCTTCTGCCAGCGGCTCTACTTTGCTCGGAACCAAAAAATCGTCTAAAACCCTGTTTGCATTTATATGCCAGCCCTGCGGTATAACAACCTTTAGGTAAAGAGTATCGCCTGCTTTGGGGGCTTCACGGGAATAAACCAGTTCTGTTCCGGGCCTTTCCATATTATTCATGGAAATAGACGAAACCTGCGAGTTTGCCTCTACAGCAAAAAAAAGCAATATTAGAATATGTGAAAAAATACCTTTCATCCGTTCTGTCAATTCCTCGGTTTAATAGAATCTACTAATTTTTGAGCCAGCCTGACCGTAGCTTTGTCTATCATTCGTCCGTCCACGGCAACTGCTCCTCGCTCCGGGGCGGCTTTTGCAGCATCCAGAATGCGATTTGCCCTGTCTATTTCTTCGCAGGTAGGGGAGAATATTTCATTTATGGTTTCTATTTGGCCGGGGTGGATTGCCCATTTGCCGTCAAATCCTAGGGCAGAAGCCATTTTTGCGCCTTTCGCAAGCCCTTGCAAATCCTGAAAATTTCCGTAGGGAGAATCTATCGCTAACAGGCCGTGAGCCTTTGCGGTTTGCGCTATTCTAGACATGACAAAATTCCATCTATGCCCTGGATATATTTCCAATTCGTTTTCGCCGTGCCCGCTGATGCTGCTCAACCTGGCTCCTATGGATGCGCTGTAATCCGCTATCCCGAAAATAAGAGCGCGAACCCTTGGCGCAGAAGCTATTTCCGCAATATTTTCAACCCCAAGCGCAGATTCTATGCTTGCATCTATGGCTATAGGACTTTGCAAGCCCGTTTCGGCCTCAACACCATCCAGCAAGCGAGAGAGAAAGTGCACATCGCCTGCGCTATCCACCTTTGGCAGCACAATGGAATCTATTTTTTTACCTGCCGCTTGCACAACCTCTATAACGTCGCGAAAACAGTAGGGGGTATCCGTGCTATTCACGCGCACGGATATTCCGCGCTTCCAATTCGGAGAGCCTTTCAGGGTTGAAATCACCTGTTCTCTGGCGGTGCGTTTTAGTTCCAGAGGAACGGAATCTTCCATGTCCAGCATAATTACATCTACGGAAGATTCAAATGCCTTTCTGTGCATTTTTTCCAAATGCCCTGGAACGGATAAGGTTGAACGCTGGCCGGTAATCATGGAGAGAAAATAGAAATAATTCTGCTCTCCTTTGCGGAACCGTTTGAAATTTGCACCATATAAATTCCGCTCGGAATGCCTCGCAAATTTACGTTTAAGGTTCCGCTGTTGCTCTGCTCCCTTATCAGCAACTTTCCGTTTGGTTTGTAAATGGAAACCTGCAAGGCTTGGGTGCCGAAAATTTGCAAAGCATCCTTGCTCTGCACAACCTTGAAAGGACGAGCGACTTCCCGTTTTTTCACAGGCGAAGAACCGCCGTTTCCCACGAATTTGGACAGTAGTCTTACGTAAGACAGTTGATAGCCATTGCTCGGCTCTGATATTTCCCACGTATTTATAGGCCAATCGTGGTTTATATCCATATACATCTTTGCCGGCGGTTGATTTTGCGGAATGCTAACCAAACTGCACCTTGCATTGTTAGCCGGAGAACCGCAAGTGGATGGACAGCAAGCATCCAATCCGTAACTATCATTTGGCCCTCCGGGCATATAACCGGGTGCGGGGCCAGGCTGTTGATCTGTGGCTATGCTCCATTTAGTGCTTTTTTCCGAAAACCATGTGTGGTAAATACTGGTAAGGCTTTTTGAAGCCCCATAGCTTTTCATGTTGCTTAAATAAACCGTATTGAGAGGATTCACTCCGTGAATATAATGCAGGTAATCTTCTGCAATATTCTTGTAATCTGCGCTTGGATTTACAATATTCCATTTATAAAAAGTGAGGCCGTAATCCGTTTTAACCTTGTTTGAACCCCACTGATAGGCGTATATAAAGGAACGATAGCCATCGCTTTGATATGCCCCTAAATAATCGCCGGTTTTTGCAAAAGCTATTTCCAGCTTATTTCTCATATTGCTTTTCACGGAAGCATTGCCATGCGGGCTATCCAAATATCTCATATACAGCATATGCTGCGCATGTCTGTATTGTTGCATAATATTGCCCCAAGCGTATAGCGGAAGCGGGTTTAAGTTATTCTCAAAAATTTTCAAAAGCGAATCTGCGCCGGTAATTTCGTACAGGGAAAATGCCGCATTTATGTAATTCTCAACTCTGTCCCATTCATCACCGAGTTCCTGGTCTCCGGCAGCCAAATCCATATCATAACTATTATGAAAAATTGAATCGGGGTATGCAACCGCCCAATCCCACGCTTTGATAGCGGCTGTTTTTAATTTTTCCGCATATTCCGTTTCGCCACGAGCGCCGAAAAAACGGGAGGCTATGGCAAAGGCCTTGGCTGCTCCAAAAGTGGCAGTTGCATTGGCGGGGCCATAATAATTCGGCCTTGTTACAGAAGAAGGCGGAGAGCCGGTACCCAAGCCTTGAACGCTCAAAACAGAACCATCTGCATTTTGCATTTTCAAAAGCCATTCTATTCCCCATTTTGCCTCATCTAAAATGTCAGGAACTCCGTTGCCCGATTCCGGAATGCCATAGTCATCTGTAAAAGCATCCGGGTTTTCTTCAAAAGTCAATAGCATGGTTTCCACATAATCGGCTGTCCATTTTGTGTACTTGTTGTAGTCGCCCGCATCAAACCAACCGCCCTTTAAATCTTTTTCCGTTGAAGCATCATCTTTTGCGCTGAATAATCTGGTTTGCGCATCCTGCGAAAAATTTAAGCCATCTGCCCAAGATTCACCGGCATATTGAGCAGGTTTATCCGTGCCGGCACGCTGGTAGTAGAGCATTTTAACCGCACCTTGAAGTACATCGTTATAAACATTGTTTGCTATGGAAAAGGAAAATGAGCGGCGATTATTTGTTTGGTCTAAAATGTAATAGCGGCCGGGTGCTGTTACGCTTGAAAAATCAAAGTGCCAAATTTCGTCACCAGAGGCTGCATCTGTTTCCCCGGAATTAAAAGGAACTGGAGTCCCGCTAAAAACCGCCGCTCCGGAAGTTTCGTTTATAACCTGAAAATTATTTCCCGGATCATAGGAGATTACCGCCGTTTTCTTTGCCTGTTCCCGATAACCGAACTGGTCTATCGCTATAAAATCGTCCAGGGTTTGGGAAAAGCCAGGGGTGGCGAGCAGAAGAAGGAAAAATATTAGGCGCATTTATTTAATATATACATTTTTTTTTGCAAAATGCTAAATTTATGCCATGTTTTTTCCAATACTGGCTTTTTTTCTCGGTAATTTGCCCAATTTTTTGGCTAAAATTCTCTTTGAACTGCTTTACCCCGTTTATTTGCTCAAATTTAAAAAGGAAAAGGATTATATTTCAGGGCGGTTAAAAAAGGCAAATTTGCAAATAAAACCAAAAGAAGTATATAAAAATCTTTTTCTCAACGGTTTGGACAGTTTAAAATTTTTGCAAAATAAAAGAGTTCCCGTGAAATTTGAGAATTTTGATTTAGCACAAAATGAATGTGTTGTTTTTGCGAGCATTCACTTGGGGGCATTTGAGATGTTGCATAGGGTCTTAGAGGCTAGAGGAAAAACTAATTTGGTGGTTTCGGAGTTTAAGAATAAAAAATTGAATAAATTTTTGAGAAATTTGAGGGAAACAGGGAATATAAAAATAGTGAAAGATTTTGAGGTTTCGCAATCTCTGAAAAATGTTATTCGCAATAAGGAAATTTTAGCGGTAATGGCAGACCAGTCAAAATACGGCGGGGAGCATTTTGAAATTTTAGGGCAAAGCGTTCCTTTGTTTTTGAGGCTGCCTATAGCGGCTAACAAGCTGGGTGCAAGCGTTGTGCTTTTCAGGACATTTAGGAAAAATGAGGAGCATATAATAAGAATTGAGCGTGTTTATGAGCCGAGTTCAAATATGAACTCGGCGGAAATAGCGAGAATTTTTGAGAGTTGGATTTTAGAGTATCCTGAGCAGTGGGCATGGAACTATTTTTAAGAAATGGATAATTCAGTACTTCGCCACATACCCCGTATGCCCTTTGGAATAACCTGCCCGCAAATGCCCCACGCCAATGGAAAAATGCGAAACGTTTAAAACAAACCCAAAGCCGAGCGCAGGTCCCGGATATGCAAAGGAATTGTAAACGCCAAAATAGCCCAGCTTTATTTGCTGGTAAAGCATAAAATCTGCTCCGTTCACTTCTTTTACTGGCAACTCTGCGCCAAATGAGTAAAAGGAGTTGAAGTTTGCCTCGCAAGCAAAAAGCCAAGAAAAACGGACGGGAGTTTTTGAAACCAGATGGGCTTTCTGCGAAACGGAAATTCTCGCCCAGTCCTTGTAAAAAAAACTCGCTCCGGCTAGAATCCTGTGCTCTTGCCAGGAACTGTTTCCGGGTACCCAGGATATGCTTGCTCTTTCGCTGAGTTTAAATGAAAGAAAATCAAAGGGCCTAAATCCTATGCCGCCGGAAAATTCAAGCTCCCTGTAAATAGAATCCAAAGCTGCGCCTCCAAACCCTGCCGCAGCAAGAAAACGCCCGTCGCTCCAAGCAACATCGGTTTTCCCGTTGTGAAAATTCTCAAAAGGCTCGCTATAGCGAAGCGCAATTACCCTCGTTTTTTCAACCTCCCAAGCATCTTCTCCGTTCCAAATCGCAGGGTTGTTAAAAGAAGGAAGCGTTAACGCATAGCATTCAAGGGCGAACAATAAAAACAGCCGTTTCATCTACTCCCTCCCCTTGCAAATGAATAAAGCACGGCCCGTTTTGGCAACGCCGCCACTCCGGAATTTCAATCCACGATATATTCGCCTGCGAATTAATAGTTTTTTTCAAAATGCCAACCCCGCCTCTATCTATCAGTCTAAGCTCGAATTTCGCCTGTGAATTTATGCGAATCCTAAGCATTGCGCTCTTTTTTGAACGCTGCAAAACCCGCTCCGATATTTGCAGAACTTTTGTTTGATTACCGGAAGCTCTAGGTACAAAACCAGGGCTTATCACCTCAGTGCTCGGGCATTTTATAGGTCTGTTCACCGCCTTGCCCCACATCACGGAATCCAGTTTCAAGCCTCCGGTGCAGAGTCTAAGGGTATCCGCTGTATTCTTTAAAGTGGCAATGGATATTTGATAAATCGGAATTTCTTCGGTTCGCAGAAAAGCCCTTAAATCCGCACTGTCCTTTGTAATTAAAACAGAACCTTTGCCTTTAATTGAATCCGAAGTTTTTAAAGGCGTTTTAGCCTTGCAATCCGAAATCCCATTCAACGAAAAAGCCAAAACCGTGCGATTCGTTATCTCAAACCACTCCGGAATTCCTTCTTCAGGGCAAGGCGCAACTTCCGATATATAAACCGGAATTTCCCCGTAAAAAGAAATCAAAGAGTCCAGTGTCACAACAGAATTTGAGTTTGTATTATTTTCGCTTTCCAATCTCCACTCTCCATCCTCGGCTCTCCTAATAACCATGCCCGCCTTTGGAACCGGCAAGTATGCGGTGTCTCTGCAAATGCCCGCGCTCAAATTCCAAACGCTGGCTCTGGTGTTCGGGAGGGCCGAACCGGTTAAAGGCAAGCAGAACAAGCCGCCCCTCACAGGGCAAGCCTCGGATGCGCCCCTGTGCAAAATGAGTTCCGTGAAAAAGGAATCCGGCGGAACATAAACGGCAAAGACCCTGCTCTCCTCCATCTGTAAATAAATGGAATCCCAGGGAACAACGGAATTTTCCCATTTTATGCTCAGGTATTCGCCTTCGCTATCAGGCACGTCCACCGGGTCGGGAAAAAATTCGTTAAAGTACGGGCATTCAGGGAGCAAGGCAAAAGCCGCTCCCATTATCAATGGGTTCATAAACCTCTCAATTACTCAACAGAGTATTTGTCAGGAAGTATGTAATAAATCGGATTCACAGCCACACCGTTAACCCACACCTCGTAGTGGACGTGGTTACCCGTTGTGCGCCCCGTGCTTCCCATGTAGCCTATGATATCAAATCTTGAGACCATTTGCCCTTCGCTCACAAAAGGCTTTTCCATATGACCATAGCGTGTTACAATGCCGTTTCCATGGTCTATGGCAACATGTCTCCCCATTGTTTCGCTTGCTGCGACAATTTCAACCCTGCCGTTTGCGGTTGCGTGAATGGGAGTCCATTTGGTATTTGATAAGTCTATGCCTAAGTGCATTTTTTCCTTTTCGCCAGTCACAGGGTGAGTGCGATAGCCAAAAGGCGAACTCAACATACCGTTAACGGGCCGAACTGAAGGCGTATGCTGTAAACTCCCGTGCAAATTCTCAATAAAGTGTTGCAGTTTTAAATAGGAGGTATTTGCCCTCTCTATTTTTGCCTCTATTTTATTAAACCTGTCTGAAACTATGTTTTTCAGTTTTTTTATCGGCACCACAGACCATACAAGCGCGCTATCCGGAAAAATCGGCCCGCCAAAACCCATTTTTCGGATATCGGCATCCGGTACCGGAAGCCCGAACTTTGCATACAGCAAATCTTCGTTGCCATAAGACCTGAATATTTTGGCATCTATTGAGTCTATTTCCGCATTTAAACTTTCAAGCCTTGAATAAAGCTGGATTCTCTGTTCTTGAGCGGTATCTATAAAATGCTGGCGAGTCCAGTGTGCAAGCACGTTTACAATGAGAATTATAAGAGCTAGCTGTGCCAGACGTTTGAATATTCCGACAAAGACCAATAACACTTTAGGAAAGCTCAACTGTGCAGAAACAGGAGAACCTTCTAAACTTATGTGCGCACGTACAAATTTCATAAAACCAAGAGGATTAATATAGAAAAATTTTTACAACTCTTTTAAGTGCTTGGCATAATCTGTCTATTTCCCACGAGTCGGTATAGGCGGCAAAGCTGGCTCGCAAGGTAGCGGCAATGCCAAAACGCTCCATCACAGGTTGGGCGCAGTGATGCCCGGCGCGTACAGCTATCCCTTCTTCGTCCAAAATCAACGCCGCATCATGGGGGTGGACTGGGGAGTGGGGAGTAGGGGGTTTAGAGTTGAGAGTTGAGAGTTGAGAGTTGAGAATGAATGAAATTATTGATCCACGGTTTTGGGGGTTGCCTATTATTTGCAAGCCGTCTATTTTTTTGAGTTCGGTCAGGGCGTAGGCGGTGATTTGCTGTTCGTGAGCCAAAATGCCGCTCATTCCGGTTTCGTTTAGCCAGTCTATGGCGGCGGAAAGCCCTAGAACCTCGGCTATGGGGGGTGTGCCGGCTTCAAAGCGGGCCGGTGGGGCAGCAAAGGTTGTGCCTTCAAAGCTAACCTTGTCTATCATTTCGCCGCCGCCTTGCCAAGGCGGCAGGCTCTCTAAGACCTCGCTTTTGCCATATAGGATGCCTACCCCCGTAGGTCCATACATCTTATGCCCGCTGAATGTTAAAAAGTCGCAGTCCATATCTTTTACGGAAATTTTTGAGTGCGGTGCGCCCTGCGCCGCATCTATGAGTATCTTAGCTTGGGGTGCTAGCTTGCGGATTGTGGGTATTATCTCTTGCATGGGGTTTACGGTTCCTATGCTGTTTGCGGTGTGGGTGAGGGCTACGATTTTTGTTTTTTTGCCGAGCAGGTTGGGGAGTTCGGAGATTTGCAAGTCGCCGTTGTTGTCGCAGGGAAGGACCTTTATTTTGGCCCCCTTTTCTTTGCCGGCAAGCTGCCAGGGGACAATGTTTGCATGGTGTTCCAGAACGGAGAGCAGAATTTCATCACCCGGTTCAAAGCTGGAAAGCACATAACGCCAAGCCACTAAATTTATGCCCTCTGTTGTGCCTCTTGTGAAAATTATGTTGTTTTCGCTTGGGGCATCTATGAACTTTGCAACCTTTGAACGCGCTTCTTCAAATTTTTGCGTGGTTTTGGCACTCAGGGCATAGGCCCCCCTTTTTACGGAGGAGTAATGCGTTTTGTAAAAATCGCTCATCGCCTCAATAACGCAAAGCGGTTTTTGCGTAGTGGCTGCGGAATCCAGAAACACTAGGGGATGCCCGTTTATGGTTTGGGATAAAACGGGGAATTGGGAACGTATCATCTCCCCGCCGCTTTTGCCTTGTCTCCGTACTTCTTTATTAACTCTTCTTGAATTCCACGTGGAACAGGGGAATATTTGGCAAATTCCATTGTGAACTCCGCTTTGCCCTGTGTCATTGAACGCAAATCCGTTGCGTAGCCGAACATTTCGGAAAGCGGAACTTCTGCTATTATGGTGGTGTAATTCTGCTGCTCGGAGGTGGCCTGTATTGTGCCGCGCCGCTGCGAAAGATTGCCCACAACGCTGCCTTGGAATTCGGTGGGGGTTTGCACCTCAACCTTCATTATGGGTTCAAGCACCTGCGCACCGGCCTTTTGAAAGGCCTCACGGAACGCCATGCGAGCGCAAATCTGGAAAGCCATATCGGAAGAATCAACGGGGTGGTATTGGCCGTCTTTTACTTCCATCTCTATGCCCACAACCGGGAAGCCTATCAAGGAACCCGCTTCCATACAGCTTTGGAAACCCTTATCGCAGCTAGGAATGTACTCTTTGGGAATACGACCGCCAACAACGGAGCTAACAAAATTGTAAACTTTTTCCATGTCGCCTTCAATAGGCATAGGGCGCATTTCGCCCATAATCTTTGCATACTGGCCTGCGCCGCCGGTCTGTTTTTTGTGGGTGTAGTCAAACGAGGCAGCCCTGGTGATGGTTTCACGGTAAGCAACCTGCGGAGCGCCGGTTTGAACTTCAACCTTGTATTCGCGCCTCATGCGCTCAACATAAACATCAAGGTGCAATTCGCCCATGCCTTTGATGATGGTTTGTCCGGATTCCTTATCCACATAAACCTGGAAAGTCGGGTCTTCCTTGGTAAAACGGTTGAGGGCTTTTGAAAGGTTCGCTTCTGCGTCTCTGTTCTTTGGTTCAATAACAAGCTCTATCACAGGGTTGGGAACGTGCATGGAGGTCATGTTCATGCGGAGGGAGCCGTCCGTGAAGGTGGTGCCTGTTGCGCAATCAATGCCAAACAA
>JAISSJ010000116.1 GCA_031273195.1 Candidatus Fibrimonas sp. | reverse complement strand
GAAAATGAAACCGATCTGATATTTCAGGATGAAATTCACGGAAATTTATTTGAGCAAGCAGAAAAAACGATTGATTTGCTTTTCACAAAGTACATCAAAGCTATCATCAGCTATGAAGGAATTCACCGTGTGGAAACTTACGAATACCCGAAAGAAGCGGTTCGTGAAGCCTTGCTCAATGCGATTGCTCACAAAGATTATTCTGGCTTAACGCCCATCCAAATACGAGTTTACAAAGACAAAATAATGATTTGGAATGAAGGACGTTTGCCCGAAGATTGGACTATAAACAATCTTTTGAAGAGCCATTCATCAAGACCTTACAACCCTGACATTGCCAATGCATTTTTCCGAAGCGGTTATGTAGAAGCGTGGGGACGTGGCATCAATAAAATGGCTGAATTGTGCGTAGCTGAAAAACTCCCTAAGCCGACTTACCTTGTCGAAGGTTCAGATTTTTGGATTGAGTTCAGAAAAGATGTTTATCATAAGGAATGCCTTGTTGAACTAGGTTTAAATGAAAGACAGTTAGACGCTTTATTGTTTTTCAGACAAAAAAACGAAATTGTGAATTCGGAATACGTAAAACGCTACAATGTCACTGACCGCACAGCTCGATACGACTTAACGGAATTGGTTGGGAAAAACCTGCTCATTAAAAAAGGTGACAGGAAAGTCACAAAGTATATTTTCCGATAAATTTCCGATAAACGGCAGTTTTTTCCGATAAATTTCCGATAAACGGCGGTTTTTTCCGATAACTAGCGAATAAATAGGGCAAACACGCAGGTTTGCCCCTATGGCAATGGTATCAGTTAAAATGAAATTTCGCACCAAATCTCAATGTTCCCGGTTTTTTAAGTATAAAAACAGTTTCTTTTGAATTTTTCAAAGGGTTGAATTCTTCCGGAACGTCAAAATTATCGCCGGTTTTATTTTCCCCGTAATTTTTTCCCGGAGTTTTATAAGTAAAACTCCAGCCGCTGGAATAAGTTATGCGATACATATAACCCCCATACAAGGAAAAATTGCTGCCTATAAAAAATTGCAGGTCTATTGACGGCATAATGTCAAAGTTATGTTTGTTCATAGTTCGTTTTTTATTTAAATAATCTTCCGGTTCCTTTAAGAATTTGGGTTCGTCAATAAATGTTGCGACAATTCTATTTTCAATACCCATAAACTGTGCTCGCCAGGCAATATCAACAGAAAGCGGTATGGCAATTACTTCTTCCCAGAACCAAAGCAGCTTTTTAACGTCGGCACCCAAGATAAATTCTCCAATATTGCTCCCCAGTTTTCCACCGCCAATGAATAAGCCGCCACCGAATAGAGAAGAGCCCATTACCTCAAAACCTATCATGGTATTTAGACCATTGCTTCTGATTTTTTGGCCTTTATAATCATAAAAACTCTTAACGCTTGGCTTGTAGAAAGAAAAATAGATGGAACTCGGATCAAATCGCTTTGTGCTTTTTTGTGGCTCATACTTTGGTTCGGGTTTTACAGGTTCCGGCCTTTCAGGTTCCGAAAAAACCGGCTCTCTTCTTTCTACATAAGGCTCATATTTTGGTTCCAGCCTGACTGGTTCGGGGGCAGGTTCAGGCTCCGGCTCCGGTATTTCTTCCTGCACCGGCTGCTCTGTCACGCCAAACATCATCGTAACAACCCGCTGGGATGCGTCTGTAAGGTCTGGAAGCACTTTCAGCGGGCTATCTGCATAACCCATAGCAGCGACTTCCGCAGTTTCCACATTCACGATACGCACTGATACCATGTTTGAGCTGAGTGCGGGGGTTATGTCGGCAATGCAGATAAAATCAACGCCGAACTGCTTGCCCAGTTTTTTGATTTGTTCGTTTTCTATGGCTCCGCTGTGCTGTTTGCTGCGTTCTGCCGCCAACTGTGCCAGAAACTCCTCCGAGCGTTCCACCGTTTGATACTGCCCGCTGTTGACCAGTGCGGTTAGCATGTGAGTTTCCAGTGCCTTGTTGGTACCCTGCTCTTCTGCGCCGGTTGCGTAAACGGCGATTTTTGGTTTGCCTTGTGCAACTGCAAGGGTGAACAGGGATAGCAGGATTATTATGGTTTTATTCATGGTTTTTTTCCTATTATTGATCCCAAACCCCTTTATCTTTACTGTCTAACTTTACCTCTGGACCAATAGTGGATTCTTTGCGTCTATCATCATCAATATATACCGCATGACCCTTACGAGCCAGTACGCCGTCAAAATCTCTAACCACATTGCCGTTGCTCTGGTCGTCTTTATATCCGGTAATTGTCCCGCCGGTTTTATTAAAGATTGCACCGTAGCCACCTTCCACACATACCCCGCCGCCATATTCGCTGGCGGTATTGCCTGTGATAGCACCGCTACGTATAGTAAATTTTCCATTGCTTCCTCTATATGCCCCGCCACCTTTAGATGCAGTATTACCAGAGATAGTTCCACCAGTCATGGTGAACGTTCCACCCACATACACACCACCACCGAAAGATGCTTTATTACCAAAAATAGCACCTCCACTCATTGTAAATGTTCCGTTTCCTCTCACGTCCACCCCGCCACCATAAAAACTGGTGTTTTTACCATTATTAGAGATGGTACCGCCAGTCATTTCAAAGGATCCTGAAGGCACATACACACCGCCGCCGCCACCCATATTGCCGGTAATAGTCGCTCCGGCATTCATTTTAAGCGTTCCGTCTTTTATTTCAACTATGTTACCATTGTTACCATTGTGACCTTGAAGGGTAATGTTGTTATCTAAAATCAGGGTAACATTGGATTTTACCGTAAACATCGTACCGTTGGATGAAAGCCTAATAGTTCGGTTTACGTTATCGCCTCTCAAAACTATAGTGATATTAATCCCACCCTTGTATTCAAACGTATACGGAGCGATGTTTTCATTTGCTTTCATCTCAATTATATAGGTACCGTGGCTTTCTGCACTTCTTTGCAACCAAGCCAATTTTTCGGTAAGGCTGCTTCCGGGAACTAGGGTGCCTTCAATGGTGGATCTGGCGGATTCGGTTCGCCTCGCTTCCTGTACCGGTTGCGTTGGTTTTGCTTGCTGCGCCGGTGTTGGCAAACCGAACATCATCGCAACAATCCGCTGGGAAGCATCCGAAAGCTCCGCAAGCACATTCATCTGGCTGTCAGTGTTTCCCATAGCCACAATTTCCGCAGATTCCACGTTCATTATGCGTGCAGACACCGAGTATGAACCGAGTGCCGGAGTTATGTCGGCAATGCAGATAAAATCAACGCCGAACTGCTTGCCCAGCCTTTTGATTTGGTCGTTCTCTATAGTACCGCTGCGTTGCTTGCTGTGCTCCGCTGCCAACTGCTTCAGAAATTCCTCCGAGCGTTCAACAGCTTGATACCGTCCGCTGTTGACCAACGCGCTCAGCATCATTGTCCCCAGTGCTTTGTCAACACCAGGGTCTTTTGCACCGGTTACATAAACGGCGATTTTGGGTTTGCCCTGTGCAACCGCAATGGCGAACAGGGATAACAGGACTATCAAGGCTTTTCTCATTTTTCCATCTCCTTTACAAGTTTCTGGGCTATATTCGCTGCCAATTCCTTAAATGATTCTTCAGTGGCCTTTTCGGAGTTTCCGTTTACCCAAGCTCCTTTTGCTTCGGGGATTTCTACGGAAATATTCTTCTTGGTCTTGGGATTTCTCATAGATACATTCGCATTTGCAAAGCAATAAACCTCCCCAAAATCCGCTTGGTTGCAGCGGTTCAATTTTGCATTTACGGTTATTGTATAATTTGCCTCATCCGCATTTTCCGCTATGAAACAGTTGCAACCTTTTTCCTGCATCACGGCACCTAATTTTTCTGCTAAGTATTCGCTGCCGCTGATGTCTAAATATATTGCGGTTCCGTTTTCAAAGGCTATTTTCGCTGTGTTGATTTTTTGTCGAATCTCAACTGAACGCTTGCTATATGCGGCTGCACTCGTAACCACATTCAATAAATCTTCCCAGTAACCAACTTTTGAGAGCGAATCTTCCGCAGCTTTTATTTTATCCAGAGCGTTTTTCCTTTTGCCGGATTCCGCAAGCTGGCTGGCTATGGAAAATTCGTTTTCCGCAAATGAGAACAAACCGTTTATCTTTGCCGTGTAAAATTCCGCAAGGTCTTTTTTGCGGACTGCTGCGAAGCCGTATATGTAGCTGGTTTTCTTGTCAAAATAAGATTTGCTGTCCACTTTAGCTAAAACGGCGTTGGTTTGGGTTTTGGTGGTTTGTTTGTAATCGGTGTTTATGGATTCGCCAAGACTGTTTTGCCGGCTTGAGGTTTGAACCGCCGTGGAGCTTTGTATTTTGACTTGGATGCTTTCTGATAGTTTGTTTTGGGCATCCTTTTCTATGGCTTGGTAGGTTTCGGAATTGGGTTGGCCTTTTATGTTGTCCCTTGCGAAGCCTGTGTACCATTCCGAGTTTGGGTAACGGGCGGTACGCCAGGACTCTTCAACCCATTGCGGAAAGGCGTTCTGGGCTAGAACGGGCAGGGCGAGGAGCAGAATCAAAAGAGGCATATCAATCCTTTTCCCCGTTACAGTTCACCCTGCCAAACCTTTGGGGAAAAATCTAGGTTTGGCTGGTTTGCACCACCGTGGTGCATTTTCAAAAAAAATCCCCAAACTACGCCCCACCGCTAGGCCATAAATAAACGCTCACAGCCTCCGGCAGCACCGCTTGCCTTCGGCTAGCGGCGGGCTTCGCCTTAGTCCTGCAAGCAACGAACTGAGTACAACTTAGACTTGTTGTTGTAGTTGCTGCCCACTCTGCTGACGTCGTCGTCCATGCTGCGGCCGTAGGCGCCGTCGGCACTGTCCTCCGTGGAACTCCACCAGCGGCCGTAGTAGCCGACATTGCCGAAACTGCCATCGGAACCGCCGTAGCCGCCCGGCAAGGCCGAAAACCCGAACTCGTCCGTCCCGTTGCCATTATCTTCCCAACCACTCGCAGCCTTCAGAATGGCTCCCGCTGTTTCACCGCCGCCTACGATATCCACGAGTTTCAGCCACTCATCGTCATTTGGCAAATGCCAGCCGGAGGGACACGCTTTAAGAGCCGTGTTCCAGTCGTAAAGACGGCCATATGTTTGGCAGTTGGCCGGGTTATTTTCGTTGCACTTGCTGCCCTCTGCGTCATAGTTCAAATTCTCCGCCATCCATGTTTGACCTATTTTCACAGTTGCATATTTTTTGCCATCTCTTGAGTCAGTAAAGGAACCTCGTTGCACTATGCCATCTTTGTAATTGACCGTGCCAATAATTGACCCATCCTTTTTGTA
>JAISSJ010000099.1 GCA_031273195.1 Candidatus Fibrimonas sp. | reverse complement strand
GAAAAGAAGCAGAGTATAAACCAATGTTCAAGCAGCCACTACAACTGTCGTTATTCGATTTTGGGCTAAAATAAGGCTGCTAGATACCCCGCGGTCTCTGCCGCGGGGAGATTCATTTTTACATATCCTTTTTCCGTAAACTTAATGGCATTTCCGCAAATATTGGTCAATATCTGTCTGAGCCGTATATCATCGCCGAATAAATAGTTTGGTATCTCGCCTTCGCTTTCATATTTGAATTCTATTCCCTTTTTTTGCGCAATAAAATGGAACATTGATTTAAGATTGCCTATAAGAATGTGAAAATCATAATCCACAGGGTTAATCGTCATTTTCCCTGCCTCTATTTTAGACATATCCAGTATGCCGTCTATGATGGAAAGCAATGAATGGGCAGACAAATTTATATCGCTTGCATAGCTGGCCTGGCGTTCGGTGAGGGGTTCGTGCGCTAAAAGTTCTGCCATGCCTATTATGGCGTTCATGGGAGTTCGTATCTCGTGAGACATATTGGCTAAAAACGTGGACTTGGTCAAATTGCTCTCATGCAGATTGGTCGTAGTTCTATCGGCTACACGTGTGGCCCTGCGAAGCTGTTTTAGCAGATTGCCGTATTTCTCTGCAATTTTTGCATACTCTTCAAAATCAAAGGAAGCACCTCTGCGGACTTCTTTTATGTGCTTTACGGCATGGTCGTATATTTGCTGTTCGCTTTCAAATAAATCCATAAGAAACTATTCCCCCCTGCGGGTCATACGGTGCGAAAGCCACTAAAAACACGGTTTTTCGTTCTTTATCCATACAAATTTCTCCTTGTTGATGTTTTATCCCCTGTTATGGTGCGAGGCACACCTTTGAATAAATGGGAAAAAATGGAGACGTTTTTTAGATATTACAACAAATACACAAGCCGTTGCCGCTGAATGCGGAACGGAACACGTGCTCAAAAGATATTGTTTTGTTGCTGATAATCATAATCGGAGCTAAATATAGAAAAATAAAAACGGTTTGTCAAGGGTGTTTTTGGAAAAAAGCCAGCAAAACATCAGCTTTTTCCGCCGGATATTGGTATTTATCTGCGTAATGCTTAAAATTCCGCACCGTTTCATTTATATTTTTCAATATGGTTCTGCTTTTTCTTATGCCGAATTTCTCTCCAACCGCTAAAACATCTTCCCGTGTAATATCGCAATTCTTTCCGTTTATATTTATGTTGTGGTTTTTAAGCCAGCGATTATCGGGATTGCATGCAAAAATCAAATCGTATGCCGGTGCCAGCTTCCATTTGCCGTTTTTATACATAAACGAAAAATTCTTTGTATGGTCATCGTGGTTGAGCGAAAGCACATTGAAAATCATTCTTCTGAACAGTTGCTCCTTTTCGGAATAATTCATATTCAGCAAATTTAAAATTTTGAAAATATCTTCGTAGCCAATCAAATTCGGCTGCCTGAAATCAACCCCCGCCATTGCGCAAAGCGTTTGAATATGAATTTTCCTGCCGTTTTCCCTGTCAAAGCGTTTAGTTAAAAAATGACTGCGGCCATTTTCCGCAAGCAGTTTGCAATCGCTCATTTCAATACCTGAGTCAATAGCCATTTTATGATAAATATATTCCAAAATGCCGTAACCACCCGGTTCTATTTCCTTTCCGTCTTTTAACCCGTCGAATTTTATTATGTAATATTCAAAACCTTCGCCCTGCAAAATATCTCCGGCTTTTATCTCCTGCGTTTTTTCGTTAATGGCAATCAGAGCCTTTGCCCTTGCCCCGCCAACAGAAGAACCTATTCGCAACAGCGTTGAAAGCGACTGGTGATAATCGTTCAACGGAACAGCTTCGTTTTCCTTATGAAAATAAATCTCATTTGCAACCTGCAGCAAATCGGAAATATTTATGTCCTTATCGGAACCGTCCTGTTCAAAAGCGGGTTCGTATTCCAAAGCTCCCATCCCTCTTTTGCCTATATAGCAGAGTTTCTCCAACGGATTAAGCGCATTTTGCGAAATATTCCTTTTCAAAAGCCACTGCAAAAACATTTTATTGCCGAAGTCGTCAGGCAGGCTGTCTGCAATCATGGGCGGAAGCTCGGTAAATTCAAAAATGCGGTTTTCCAAAGGCAGCAGCAAAGGCGAAAGTTCTATGCCGGATTTCAAAAAATCGGGAGAATACTGGAAAAATGTTTTTCCGTTTTTCGGATTAAAACTGCAAACTCCTGCAAATTGATTGTAGTATATTATCTTTAAAGTGTTCATCTTTTACCCCTTTTTACTCTCTTTTTTTTCTTCTTTTTTATTTTTGCGGTTTTCTGTTCTATTTCATATTTTTGCATGGGGGTTAATTCCGGGGTTTCGTAAACGGCCAGCAGTTGTTGCAACAGGCCGAATTTTCTGGAAACGGCCACCAGGGTTGCCAGAGAAGTTCTTCCCGTGCGTTCAATTTTGGAAATCTGGTCTTTGGAAATGCCTGTAGCCTTTGCAAACTCCAGTTGCGTAAAATCATTGCCTATACGCCTTTGCTTCAGCCTTTTGCCGATTTCCCCAAGTATCTCGGAATCAGCTTTTGCATAAACCGGGTTTATGGAACCCAACATTTTACACCTCACAGATAAATAGGCAAAAAAGCCTACTTATAATAAAAAATAATGTATAAATATAGAAAAATAACTACCGGTTAACCCGTAATGCTCCTGCCTCAGTTGCGCCCTCTACTTCAATTAACTTGCCGGTTTGCAAATCATAGAGATAGCCATAGATAGGGATTGAGCTTGGTATCAGCGGATGCGTCCGTATCCGCAAAACATCGTCAATCAACGCCTGTTTTTGGTCGGCAATCGCAAGCCATTCGATGTACTCGCCGACTCGCGACCCTGGGCCTTTGATTTCCGAGCTGTTTGCCAACTTATTGCGGATAGCTTCATTGGTATATTTTTCCATGCCGCAATCGGTGTGGTGAATTACAAAGAATTCTTTTGTCCCGAACAGCTTATAGCTTATAATCAATGAGCGGATAGCATCGTCGCTTGCCCGCCCTCCGGCGTTGCGAATGACGTGCGCATCTCCTTCAGCCAGGCCTGCGAATTTTGCCGGGTCAAGCCGTGCATCCATGCAGGTGAGCACCGCAAATCGTGGCGAATGCGATGCAGAACCGCTTTTTTCGCTGAATGAACGGCTATATTCTTGGTTTGCCGCAAGAACTTCTTTTAAGACGCTTGTTTTATTACTGGAAATCATAATTGTTCTAAATATAGAAATTTTTTAAGCCACCTAATGAGGGTAGCCTCATCCTAACCCCTAGGCATAGTGGAGTTGCTTTTAGAGAAAATAGGATAGTGTATCGCATTCAAGACGGCAAAATGGAGATTGCACAATGCGGCAGTCATTATAGGGATGGGTAAATCGTATGTTTTTCTATATTAAACTTAGTTCATCAAACTTAGTTCAGGAGCATTATGCAAAAGGTCAACATTCATGAGGCAAAAACACGCCTTTCATATTTAATAGGTAATGCTGTGAAAGGCAATCCTTTTATCATAGCAAAAGCCGGCAAGCCTATGGTTAAGGTCATTCCAATTTCTTTTGAAGAAACCCAAAAGAAAAGAATTGGTTTTATGAAGGGCAAAATTTCCGTTCCGGCAGATTTTGATTCAATGGGTAAAAAGAAGATTGAAAATCTTTTTGAGGGGGTTTTATGAAACTGCTTTTAGATACGCATATATTGCTTTGGGCAGCAGCCGGCATATTGCCTGAGAAAGCAAGGGAATTCATAAAAGACGAAGAAAATATGCTTTTGTTCAGTGCCGCAAGCATTTGGGAAATTGTAATAAAAAACGGATTAAATCGCCCGGATTTTCAAGTGGACGCCTATATGTTGCACAACGGGCTTTTGAATAATGGCTATGTGGAAGTTGCCATTGACAGCTACCATACATTGATGACTGAAAAATTGCCTAAGATTCATAAAGACCCTTTTGACCGAATTCTTGTAACCCAAGCCCAAACAGAGAAGGCGACAATTATAACGAGTGATAAAATTTTTTCCAAATACCCCTGTTCGGCAATTTATGTCAAACCGCCAAGGCAGAGATGTGCAATATAGAAAATAGATGCTATAAAACATAATTTACTATATTACCCCTTGCGGTGCAAACCGCACATTATGCGTTAGATTCTTTGTTACATAGCAACTCTGAAAAGGCAGCCCTTTGGCAATGCCGCAACAAGGTTCATTTTAACCGCAAGGAAACGCACAATGCCCACCATAAGAATTCAAAACGTATCTTTTCGCTACAATGCGCAAAAGCAAATACTCTCAAACGCCACTGCTCACCTCACAGATGGCTGGACTGCCCTTGTTGGCGAAAACGGCTGCGGAAAATCTACGCTCCTGAAACTTTTGCTCGGCATTGAAAAGCCGGACAGCGGAGCAATTTCCATAGAACCGCCAAATGCAAAAATTCACTATTGCGAACAGGAACTCTCGGAGCCAAGCCCGGAAATTCAGGAATTTGCCCTGGATTACGAAAACCTCGCCTGCAAACTCCGCTCCATGCTGAACATAGAAGCGGAAATGCTGGAGCGTTGGCAGTTCCTCTCCTCCGGCGAGCGAAAACGCTGGCAAA
>JAISSJ010000071.1 GCA_031273195.1 Candidatus Fibrimonas sp. | reverse complement strand
ACTTTGTTCTTTGCATTTCTATGGAACACATAGCCGTTATAGTAGGATTCCATGTCAAATTTTATCAGGTTTTTATCAACCCCGGTTTCTTGCATCAGCAATTCAACCTCTTCTCTGGTGAAGCCCATCATCTCATTGTACTTTGGGAAAAGGCTGCAGTCGGTTGCCATGTTGAAGCCGCTCGTCAAATCGTTGAGCATCATTGGAGTGATGCCCGTTATGAATATGCGCTTGACAACCGAGCTGGTACCGGCTTTCAAGTTTTCGTAAAAAGCACGGACAATGCCTCCTCTTTTGACTTCGCTGGCGTAACTCTCTCCCATTGCTATAAGGTTGTTTGCAAAATGGTCGTATTCGTCTATGATTGCGAATATGGGAATGCTTGCCTCTGTGGCTAAATTATATGCAATATCTATTGCCCCTATTCCAGGTCTCGTTTCGTTCAAGCTTTGCACGGCAGCTTCTACATTCGGAAAATGATTTTTATAACGGCTCAAAAAAGCCAAAGTTGCGCTTTGCACCCTGTTTGAAAAAGATTCCCTGAATCTTTCATGACTGTCTGTGTCAAGGCCGGAGAAATTAAACAGCATCACAGCATATTTGCCCTGCTCCGGAGTTGGATTCTTGCCGATGTAGAGATTGCCAAAGATAGATTCAAACTTATTTTTTCTGGTTAAATCATAATAATTTTCCAATACGGATAAAAATAGGCTTTTGCCAAATCTGCGAGGGCGGATAAAGAACTGGTAGGTGTTGTTTTCGTTTTCCAGCAACTCAACATAGCGGGTTTTGTCCACATAAGCATAGTTTCGCTCAATTAAATCGGCAAAATTGGATTGTCCATAAGGAAGTTTTTTGGGCATAGAGGTAAGGTAGAAAATTCTAAATTCTTTATTATATTTGTTGTAATGAATTTCAAAGGAGGTCTTTATGACTGTAAAAGACCAGGAACACATTAAAAACGAGCAATATGCATTGGCAATGCGTTACATTGCCAACGCAAAGGATACCTTGTCCAATTCCGGGCTGGAAGGTAAATTTTATACAAGCCAGCCCCTGTAACTGTATAAAAATTGCTAAATTGCCAAAAAACACCCCCTAAAATCACAAAAAAAATACATTTTTTACCTAAAAACTGAAATTTCCTACACATTTTGCAAAAAAATATCTATATTTAGTATTTGCGGGACTTGTCCGCAGGGAATATTATGGAAGTAGAGGAACAGGAACATTTTAAAAACGAGCAGTATGCTTTGGCAATGCGTTATATGGCCAATGCGGCGGAAATGTTGAAAAAGGCCGGCAGGGATGGCAAATATTTTAAAGATTCCAAATATGTTAGCTCTGCTAGCGGTATAGCTTATAAAGGTGTACTTGTTGCTGTGGATGCGTGGCTGGAATTGAAGGAAGTTAAGTTTCCGGAAGATAAAGACCGTAAAACCATAGATTTTTACAATATGGAAATAGGCAAAAGGGATAAAAAACTTGTGAGAGATTTGAAAATTGCCTATGATGCTTTGCGTTTGAGCGGTTATTGTGATGGGACTTTATCTTGCGGTTGTATAAATGATGGTTTTGAAGCTGCTAATTCAATTATTAACCGTATTAAGCCGGTGGGTGTAGCCTGAAGGCAAGGAATATTATGACTATAGAAGAACAGCAATATGTTAAGGAAAAAGGTTATGGGCAGGCAATGCGTTATATTGCCAATGCTAAGGAAGCCTTAAAAAAAGCCGGGCGTGATGGCAGGTATTTTAAAGATTCCAAGTATGTCAGTTCTGCAAGTGGCGTGGCATACAAGGGAGTTCTTGTTGCGTTAGACCATTGGCTTTCTCTTAAAGGCGTGGAAGTGCCAAAAAGCGCTTCAGGTAAAAAAAGCCGGAAATCAATAGAATTTTATAGAGATAATATCGCTAGGTTGGATAAAAAATTATTGAAAGACCTGAATGGCGTTTATGATGCTTTGCATTTATATGGCTATTATGACGGCACTCTTATTATTGGAATTGTGGACGAAGGCTTTAAAATAGCCAATGAAATCATTGAACGTATCAAGCCCGCCCAGTCGGCGGCAGGAACTTTAACAAGGAGACAAAAATGAGAGGTTCTCTAAGAAAACTCGCCCTAACCTTTTCTGTGCTGGCTTTGCTGGCTGTAAATGCTGCGGCGCAGTGTGGAGGAAAAAAAGTTTATATTCAACTGCCCAGCAGCGGTTGGAGTAAAACCACCATAAGTATTCTATGGGAAGGCACGGTCAGAACAACAACGGCCCAGGTACAAGGCGACTTTTCTGTGTTCACCTTTCCAACCGGGTGGCCAAATGACGGGGCTACCAAAACGTTTGCCTTTTCAATGAAAAGCACCGACATTGACAACGGAAACCAATGGATTGCTTCAGGCAACCGTTTTAATATAACTGGTTCTCGGCCCTCCGATGCCCAACAATTTAGTTGTAACATTTTTGGCTCCAAAACAGAATTATACATATACCCAGACCCAGCTAATCCTAGTACAACCCGCACCAGCACAGACCCCCCCAATGCCTACTACTTCTACTTTTTGCCTCCAAGCGACCCTGAATGGACGCTTGGCAAACCCCAAATAGCTCACAACGATAATGGACAAGTAAAAAAGATAAAATTTGATATTGACGCTAATCACTGCGGCTGGTACAAGCACGTATTTTTCAACGAGCCTGTTCCGAGCGGAGTCACCTTGATTTGGCTCAATGACCTCCCCAATGACCAAGTAGGCATTAAGGGTTTGGACGAAGACCCTTTAGATTGGGTTGACGGAATGCCAGAGCCATTTAGCCTTTTGGAGCAATTTGAAACTAGGGGCAGTGCTAGCCCTATGCGTGAGTTGTACTTTGTTCCGGCGGACGGAGCAAGTGGCTGGTACTCAACTTACCCAAACAAAGAAGGAGTTTGCTCGTATGGCTTTGCCGCCATAATCTACGACACGGACAAATCGGTGAACAATTCTTTCTTCCAGGATTGCAATACTGGTCATCCTGATTATGCTCCCGAATTTGGCGCATGTACTAACGATAATCCGGCTACGCCTGGCATAGTCAAAGGCATTCCAAAAAACGAATTGGCTCCCGTCGACGGTATTCCGAAAATGCAATGGGCAAACAAATCAGGGAATGTTGACGGCTGGACGGAGCCGAACTTTACAGCTGCTTTCAAGTCCACACCTGGCAAAAATGTTGTTCGCTGCTATGACATGCCCTTCAAGCGCAACTCCGCCGGTTTGTGGGAATTCAACAGCAACAAACTGTGCAAAAATAACACAATGGATTTAGCCGGCGATTGCGGTGGCGGCAACCGTGGCAACCCCGGATACATGGGCGGCTTTTATCCTCCCGAACTGCAAACTAGAGGTACGGCGGATTACAGCGGGTGCCCGACTTGCGACAAAACATGGCATACACAAGGCTGGGTTCCGCTTACTAAAACCGGAACGACCGCAGTCAGCCAGTTCTGCTACGATAGGGGGCGGCGCAGCGGTACCAGCGAGGATAACCTTGCCAGTTGCGGGCCGGAGTTTGGCGCGGGTGATCTTAGGGACGGCGACAATCCCACCATTTGGGAGTGGGACGGACAAGTGTGGCCGCGCCTTGATTCGTGGACACCGCAGCCGAACAATACCGTGGCTATGCCTAAAAAAAATGCGCACTACTGCTTTGAAAGTGCCCCTGCCACCTTTATCTATGAACCAGGTCAGGAATTCTTTTTCAGCGGCGATGACGATATTTGGATATACATTAACAACAAGTTAGCCATAGATTTAGGCGGCACTCATTTGGCTGCTCCCGGCTATGTCAATCTTCAGGCGCGAGCGAATGAGCTAGGGTTAACCGAGGGAGGAGAATACCCCATAAACATATTCTTCTGCGACCGCCGCACGACAATGAGCAATGTTCGCATAACAACCAATATGTATTTTGCCCAAAAGAATTCCTTGAAAGTCAATGACGTGGCTTTGACCCCTCAAGGTGCGCAAATCTGCATTGAAAGCAGTGGCTCAGACGGCTCTTGTACCGCTGCTACTTCCGGCACAGGCGGCTCAAGCGAACCGAAATGCGGCACAGAGATGGGCGATATATTGGACTACTTCCTATTGAACCGCAGAGGCGAAAGAATTGAGCTTAACACCAGCAATTCAGAGTGCAAAGTGCAAAGCGGCAGTTTGGTCTGCTACGGTGGTATAACCCTGACCAATTGGCCCCGTGTGGATAGAATTAAAGTGGTACCGAGTGCCGCTTATGGCTTGGTAGGTACCCAGAGAATTTATGCAGAAATCAAAAAAAGCCAAGCGGATAATTTTCCCAATGCTACCCCTGTTTTGATTACCTCCTTCACGGTGAGCGTGGGCGATGCCGTACCGGTCTGGGGGCAAATTGACACGGACGATGGCAAGCATATTTACAATTTGGGCCCCAAGGAGAAAAACGTTGTTTCCGGCAAGCTCGTTCCCGTTGGTTTTTCCGCCGGAACGTGGCATTGCGAAGACCCTAACAACTATGGCTCAAACAGTTGCCCCTTTGATGTAGCTATGGCACCCCAAAACGAAGGCGGTGCCTATGGAAAGCAGGTTAGAATTTCGATTTCAGCAGACCCGGGAGCAACATACAGCGGGCTTACATTCTATTCGGATTCGCTCGGGGAAAATGAAGTTCAGCCAAACTCAACCTTTACTATACCCGACAGCGGCCCCTTTCAAGGCTTGCTGGTGCTTTGGGTTGCAGGCGATTACATGGCGCGGGAAGATGAGAGATACACCATCAACAACGACTTGAAAGTGAACGTCTTTTTGCCGCGCTTGGCATTTATAAACCCGGAAAACAATAACCGGCTATCACGGACAGCAGGGAGCGATCCTTCCGCAAGCAATAATGTTATAGGGATGGGCGTTTTGATAGGAACACGCTTGGATAGGACCATTGGAGCTTTTGATATTTCCGATGGCTCGCCCGGTGTGCTTTGCACAACCTGCGAATTCAAGCTCTCAATAAACGCTTGGGCAGAAGCTAATGGAAACAGGTTTGATGCCAACTCCAAATTCGGCACGGACAGAAGTTTAATCTCCAGCACGCCCGCTTCCGGTTCCATAGAACTTATAAACGGTGTAGCGGAGTTTGCGGTTGCCGGCCTTAAACGGGTGTGGCTGCACGAAGATAACCGTTCTTTAGATACCTTCGCCTACTTTAGGGTTCGCGGCCCCACCGAAAAACCGGAAACATTTGCCCAGTGGGATTCGCTGTTGTTTGAACTGCCAGATACCCCCGCTCCGATTGCGGCGGAGATTTACGACAGAGACGGAGACGGCATAGGCGATTCCTTGCGCGTCTATTACCACAGGAGATTCGCCACGGATTCCTTGCCCAGCTACCTGCTGGTCACTTGGGACCCGGATACAACCTTAGGGTTCGGGCTTGGAAGAAAAGATGGCGATACATATAAAGGCGGAGATATTCGCGGCGGGGAAAATAGGGAATACTGGAACCGCAGCAATGGTGATTTCGAAATGAGATTGGAGGCCGGCCCAGGGCAGCTTTCGGGGTACAGCGATTCCATTATCGTGATTTACGGGAAATCCTCTGGCGAAGATGTAAAAATCAACTTTGGCTTTAGCAAAGATGTTAAAACCAACGTCGGCAGCAGAGGCAATATAGAAGTGATCAGTTGGGCAACCTACAAAAACTCCAGAAGCGGCGAGACTGTGGATGGCGAATTCAGAGTTGGCATAGATGACAAAATTCCCCCTATAGTTGTTAGGGCCAATTACAGAGCAGGTGAGAAATGCGGCGGTACGGCTCAGTCTCCATGCGAAGATTTGGTGACAATAACGCTTTCCGAGCCTGTTAAGGCGAATCTGGAACTCCCGCCAAACGGAGATGAAAAGAGAGCTCCTTTTGCCTATAAGCTGTGGAGAAGCTTCGGTATAAATGAATGGCGCTATTACCACGGCGACAAGAATTTGCCGCCTCCCAATAGAATGATTTGGAGCAAGAGCGGCACAACCTTGGATGAGAACGAAAGCGATAGCCTTGTTCGCATGACATATTTGAGATACAAAGATGTATCCGACACCACCTATACCCCTGGGGCAGGCGATTCCGTGCGGTTTGTTTGGGAAGGCCTTGGCTACTATGCCCTTATGGATTTGGTGGGCAACAAGCCGAACCCAAGGGAAATAGGCAGACAACTGGAAGGCAGCCGTCCCTTTGAGATAGACAAAATGCCGATAGCGGAACTTGACCCGGAAAAGGATATTTTCAAAGACGCTTTGAAAGAGCTTGAGGATAACGCATGGGGGCATGGTTTATTTGAGGGCGGCCGTACGGATACTTTGTTCAACGACAAGAGGCCTATAGTATTCCTCCCGGCGTTGGATAATTGGACTGCTCCGGATAGCATAAAGCTTTTCTATCCCGCCTCTGTAGGCGAGCTGTTCAAGCCCGATATTTTTAGCAAGGTTAGCGAGATAGAGGTCAAGCACGATGTTAGCATCCCGTCGGAAAGCATAATATTCCACGCTAAGGTCTTTTACCATACCAATATCGGCAATTTTGTGGTTGATAGCAAGCCGGTGACTATCAGGTGCAACGACCCGATTTTCCGGGTGAACGGAGCGGGTGATTGCAGAAACGGAGGAGCCAAGTCGATTTATTTGGCTTGGAATTTAAAGGATTCCAAGGCTCGCTGGGTAGGCGCCGGTGCTTATGTTGAGGTGTATGACTTCCATTGGGAGGTTGATTACGAAGGCCCTGACAGATCCGGAAAACGCATTAAAGTGAAGGAAACCGTGGACAAGGCCCAGCAGAAGATAGAGATGAAGGGTGTTAAGAGGGTGAAGAAAGGTAGATAAGTGCTAAAGGGCTTGGGACTATCCCAAGCCCAAAACTTTATTTTTACTATATTATTTACAGCGGAGACTTTACAATGGACGGAATTGACAGGAACTTTAACAAGGAGACTGAGATGAGAGGTTCTCTGAAAAAACTGGCTTTGGCCTTTTTGGTTGGTTTAGTGCTTTGTGTTGGCGACGCTGTTGCCCAAGGCTCCTACTACTTTTACTTTTTGCCCCCCGGCGACCCCGAATGGACGCTTGGCACTCCTTACTTGGTTTACCGTGATACGGTTGCCAATGCTATAAAAAAATCAAAGTTTTCTGTTGATACCACTTGTGGCTGGTACAGAATGAGATTCGGCAGCAGGGACTCTATTCCCAATTCTCCGATTTCCCTGATTTGGCTCAATGAGCTTGGGAACGACCAGATAGGCCTTTTGGGCTTGGACGACGACCCTATGGATTGGAGCAACGGCATGCCAACTCCATTCAACCTGAGAACGCAATTTGACGCAATTGAGGCGGGTGGCCGCAATCTGTACTTTATTCCCGATAACGGGCGCACCGGCTGGACAACAAACCGAGGCACCAGAGAAGGTACCTGCGAATACAAATTTGCCGCCATAATTTACGATACGGATTCAAGCGCGAGTACCTCTTTCTTTGCCCGGTATGTTGGCAATACCGGCAATAATGGCAACAATGGCGTGTTCAGAAATATTCCCCAGTCCACATTGGCCAAAGATGCCAAGGGCGTTCCTAAAATGCAATGGGGAGGCAAAACCGGGAATGCGATTCGTACCGGGGCCGCAGGCTGGACAAAGGAGAACTTTGATGATGCCTTCAAGGAAACACCCGGCAAAAATGTTGTGCGCTGCTACGATATGCCCTTCAAGCGCAACAGTGCCGGTTTGTGGGAATTCAACAGCAATAAGCTTTGCAATGACAACACAATGGATTTAAATGGCAATTGCTCAAACGGCGGCGGCTACGTAGGGGGATATTTCCCCAATGAACTGCAAGAGAGAGGCACAGCGGATTACTCCGAATGCCCGACTTGCGACCAAAAATATAGCGCGCAGTGCTTTCAGGAGATTAATACCAGGAATATCAGCCAGTATTGCTACGACAGGGGCCGCAGCGGCACTTACAACGGAACCGGAACCGGCAGTTGCGGAGAATTGTTTCCAAACGGTGAAAATCCCACCGGCGTTATAGGAAGCGCTCCCAGCGGTTGCAGTGCGGGGAGAAAGAATTTTAACTTCTGCTTTGAAAGCGCCCCCGCCACCTTGGTTTACGAGCCGGGCCAGGAGTTCTTTTTTAGCGGCGATGACGATATCTGGGTTTTTATCAATAACAAATTGGTAATAGATTTGGGTGGCCTTCATTCGGCTACTCCGGGCTATGTGAATCTTGACACTTTAGGGCTGAAAGAGGGCGAGAAATACCCCATAAACATTTTCTTCTGCGAGCGTCAGGTAAACCAGAGCAATGTTCGCATAACAACCAATATGTATTTTGCCCAAAGCAATTCTTTGAGCATCAAAGACCAGGGCCAGCTTTCCCTTGGCGGAGCGCAAATATGCATTGAAAGCACCGGCTCTGCCGGCACTTGCGGCAGCGTTAACAACTCGGATGACATTTCTTCCAAGAAATGCGGAGAGGAAATGCTGGAAATACTGGACTACTATATGGTGAACCGCAGCGGCGTGAAAATTCCGCTTGACCCAACCAAAAATGGTGCCAACTGCAGTTTGAAAAGCGGCAATTTGGTGTGCTATGAGGGCATAACCCTTACGGAGTTCCCCAGCGTGGATAAGATTCAAGTGAGGGTACCAAGCCTCGTAGGCTTGCAAGGCTCCTACAAAGTTTATGCAGAGATAAAGGAAAGCGAGAAATCCAACTATCCCAGTGCCGCCCCTCTTTTGATCACATCCTTCTCCGTGGGCGCAGTGGTAAAACCGGTTTGGGGGCAGATTAACACGGACGACGGCAAGCCTATTTCCAATTTAGGCGCGCAGGAGAAAAGCGTTGTTTCCGGCAAGCTGGTTCCCATAGGCTTTGCTGCCGGCGGTTGGGCTTGCATTAACCCAGACGACTACGGCAAAACCTCATGCCCCTTTGAAGTGCTTATGACTCCTGCCAAAGAAGGTGGCAGCTTTGGGCAAAAGGTAAATGTTCAGGTTTCGGCATTGCCCGGAGAGAAATTCAGCGGCTTGACCTTTTACACGGATTCGCTCGGAACACAGGAAGTTCCGCAGAACACAACCTTTGAGGTGCCCTCGGAAGGCCCCCTTGCCGGTTTGCTGGTGCTTTGGGTTGCAGGAGATTACTTTGCGGCAGAAGATGAGACCTATACCATCAACGGCGATTTGAAAGTGAACGTGATATTGCCGCGCCTGGCGTTTATAAATCCGGATTCCTTGCCTAGAAGAGTTGCCAGGCTTACGCAGACGCAGACAAGGGGCAGCGACCCGTCTCTGTCTCTTCTCGGCAACAATGTCAGATCTATGGGTGTTTTGATAGGAGCACGGTTGAAAAGGGCAGTTGCGGCTTACGATATTTCCAATGGCTTACCTGGTGTGCTTTGCACAACCTGCAATTTCCCGCTCACAATAAACGCTTGGGCAGAGGACAATCGCGGGAGCAAACTGGATAACAACCCCAACTTTGGCACGGACAGGAACGTTATACAGAGCGAACCGGCTAATATAATCCTGGATTCCGGCGGCTGGGCAGAGTTCTCGGTTCGGGGCAGGATTCCGGTGACTGCGGATACATTTGCGTTCTTTACGGTTCGGGGCCCCTCCGAAAAACCGGAAACATTTGCCAAATGGGATTCATTGCTGTTTCAAAAGCCCGACGTTCCTTATCCCAGAAGCGCGGAGATTTACGATAGAAACGGGGACGGCATAGGAGATTCCCTGCGCATTGTCTATGACAGGAAATTCCATCAGGATTCCCTGCCCGCCTTTTTGGAGGTTGGCTGGGACCCGGATACCTCCATTGGGTTTGGGCTGGGGACTAAGGTGACCAAAGTAGCAGGATATGAATATTCGGGCGAAAACATAGGCGGGGCGGCCAATAGAATTTATTGGAGCGATAGGGGAGATGCCAGCCATTTGAATTTCAAGGCTAGGACGGATTGCACTATAATAGACGAAGATGGTAAAGGAAAGTGCGATTCAATTATCGTTATTTACGATATTGACTTCAGCAAAGATGTTAAAACTGCTGTTGGCATAGGCAATATAGACGTGGTGAGCTGGGCTACCTTTGACAATAAAGGCATTGTGACAAATCTCGGTTTGCCTGTGAATATAGAGGATAGAATTCCCGCCATAGTGGTTAAGGCCACTTACAAAGCGGACGAACGCAGCAAATGCGGCGGATCGGCTTCCCAGCAATGCAGGGACCAGGTTACCATAGCGGTTTCCGAGCCGGTTAAACCGAATAGAAAAGCCCTGGACGAAGATGCCAAGAGAGCTCCATTTGCCTATATGCTTATTGATTTGGGGAAAAATGCGTATAACTATTACCACGGCGAGAAGAATTTGCCTAGCAGAATGGTTTGGGACAGGAGCGGCGAAAATCTGGATAGCGCCAGAAACGACAGCATTGTTCGCTTTACATACATGAGGTACAGGAGTGCAAACGATACCGCCTACACACCAATGGCCGGAGATTCCGTGCGGTTTGTTTGGGAAGCCCTGGGCTATTATGCCCTTACGGATTTGGTGGGGAACCTGCCGAATCCAAAGGAGATAGGCAGGCGTTTGAGTGGCAGCCGCCCCTTTACCACAGACAAAATACCTATAGCGGAGCTGGATCCCGATGGGGATATTCTCGGAGATGCCCTGAAAGACCTTGACGGTGGCAAGGATGGCTTATTCCAGGGTTGCAACATTGGCAAATGCACGGATACTCTGTTCACGGACAAGAAACCTGTGATATTCCTTCCGGCACCGGAGGGTTGGACGGCAGACAGCGTGCGTAAGTATTATCCGGCGTCCATAGGCCAGTTGTTCAAGCCCGATGTTGACAACAGGGTGAACGAGATAGAAGACAAGTATAAGATAACAGTACCTGTGGATAGCATAACTTTCCATGCCAAGGCTTACTATCACACCAATCTCGGCAATTTTGTGGTTGAGAGCAAGCCGGTAAAAATCAGGTGCAACGACCCGATTTTCCGAATAAACGGTGCAGGCGATTGCAGAAGCGGTGGCGCAAAATCGTTCTACTTGGCTTGGAATTTAAAGGATGCCAAGAATCGCTGGGTGGGCGCAGGAGCTTATGTTGAGGTGTATGACTTCTATTGGGAGGTTAATTATAAAGGCCTGGACAGAGAAGGGGTGGCGGTGTCCGTAAGGCAAACCATTGACAAGGCCGAAAAGAAGATAGAGATGATGGGCGTTAAGAGGGTTAAGAAGGCGAAGTAACGCATATTTTTCTCCCTCTTTTCAAAAAAAAAATGTATATTTCCTCTAGAGAGGTATATTATGTTTGAAAAATTTGCTTCAAAGGCTTTCGGGTTGGTCTCGGTTTTGGCCACCTTTATTGTAATCTTGGCCGCTTGCGATAGCGGCGGCGGTACTACCAACAGTGGAGAAAGCTCGTCTTCCAGAACTGTGAGGCCGGGTTCATCTGCCTATCATGATCCTGAAAAAATCAAGGAGTTTAATATATCTGTTAACTTGAACGATAGGAATGATGTTATAGTAATTAGCGCATTTGTCGAAACCAAATACGATTCGTTAACTTTTGATTCTGTGGTTGTTAAACTGGATGGCAAAAAAATAAATACCAGCAATGGAAAGGGCTTGGAGGTTTATGAATTCACTGAGAATCCTTATAACATAGGTAAAGATTATTGCGATGGCGAGTCTCACGATGTTTGCTTATATGCTTATGTATCGAAAAACCTGGCTCAAAGCGATTGCGCCTTTTTTACACGCAATACAAGCACATGCAACCCCCCTTCCAGTTCCTCCGTGCCAAGCTCAAGCAGCGTTCCGGCTAAAACATTATCTCCAATCCTATTCGGCAGCAACGATACTCTCACGCTGAATAGTCAAACCGGCAGCAAAGGGGTTATATTTAGCACGGCTACTGGTGTGGACAATCCATCGGATGCGGATGTTTATTGGGATTGCCCAGGGGCGTGTGCACAAGCAGGTCCTCTCAAAGCGGGAAAAAGCGCCGTGAAAATAGTAACTGAGTTCCAAATAACGCCACTCTATAAAGGGTTTTGTTATTGGTACTCTACTCCAGACCCCAGTCTTGGTCTTGTATCAAGACCTGAAAGTACTTCGCAGTTTCCTTTAAGTTCCGATGAAGGGAGCAATGAAGCGGAATTCGGTAGCGATCAATATTATATGATTCGTACAAATCCTTCTTCGCCTCCATATTGGGATTCAGGTGACTACTTGTTGCTTATTAAGGGAAGTTTAAATACCACTACTAACAACAACTATATAAAGATACTGGCTTGGAAAGTTAACTAACAACATGGCCTCCAAACTGCAAATTGGGCAGCTCCTCGTTCAGAAAGGTCTTATAGACGAGGACCAGCTTGCCCATGCTATTGGAGAACAAAAACGCACCGGCCTTCAATTAGGCAAAATAGTAACTCGCCTTGGCTTTGTTAGCGAAGAGCAGATGACCGCCGTTTTGGGTGAGCAACTGCAAGCCAACGAACATAAAAGAATAGGCGAACTGCTTGTAGAAAAGAATTACATCACCGTAGAGCAACGAGACAGGGCGCTTGAGGAGCAAAAGAAAACAGGGCTAAAGCTCGGCAAAATGCTCATGCAACTGGGCTTTATGACCGAAGAGCGGCTAATAGAAATTCTCTCCGCCCAGCTTGAAATACCATTTGTGAGCCTTGGCGATCTGTTTATTCCCCAAGAGATTTTGCAGCTTTTGCCGGAAGAATTTTGCCGCTCTTACAAGGTTATTCCCCTGGCGATTCGGGGCAAAATCTTAACCCTTGCCATGCACGACCCCAGCAACCAGAGAACCCTTGACCATATAAGGTTTAAGGTTCAGATGGAAATAGAGCCGGTGATGGCAAGCGAAAAGGAGATATCGGAAACCATAAACCGGGCTTATGCGGGTTCTTCCAGCGGCGAGGCTGTTAGGGAACTTGTTCGCCTTACCGAAGGCGAAGACCTTCAAACCATAAACAAAGATGATGAAAAAGCCAAGGAAGAGCAACTATCAGATGAAGAAGGCCAGCAGGTTGTAAAGCTGGTGAATTCCATTATTCAAGATGCCATTGCTCGCAAGTCTTCTGATATTCATTTGGAACCGCAGGAAACTTTTTTAAAGCTCCGCTACCGCATAGACGGAGATTTAATGGTTTTGCCGCCGATTCCGGCACGTTTGATGCCGCAGGTTTTGTCCAGGGTAAAGCTCTTGTCTCGCATGGATATTGCGGAAAAACGCAGGCCATTGGATGGCCGCTTCACGGTTATAGCCAGGGGCAAGGAAGTTGATTTGCGTGTTAGTTCCTTTCCGGTTTCGCTCCGCAAAAGAGGCGTGGTGGAAAAAATAGTTATGCGTATTTTAGACCCTACCGCCGGCCAGATAGACCTGGACAAGATGGGTTTGAGGGCGGCTGTGTTCAAGGAACTGGATTATACAATTCACCTGCCAAACGGCATTTTGCTGGTGACCGGCCCAACCGGTTCGGGCAAATCTACAACCCTTTACGCCTCCATTCGCCGAATTTTAGACAACACCATAAATATCACCACCATGGAAGACCCTGTTGAAATGAATATTGAGGGGGTTAACCAGGGGCAAATAAACAATGCCGCAGGTTTCACCTTTGCAAACGGCATAAGGGCAATTCTGCGCCAAGACCCTGACGTTATAATGATAGGCGAAATGCGCGACAGGGAAACCGCAAATATGGCTATAGAGAGCGCCTTAACAGGCCATTTGGTGTTTAGCACACTGCATACCAACGATGCCGCAGGTGCTTTTCCCCGTTTGCTGGAAATGGGTTTGGAACCCTTCCTTGTTGCTACCGCAATTAAAGGCGTTTTGGCTCAAAGGCTTGTGCGCAAAATTTGCCAGCATTGCAAGGAAGAAGATAATGTTGACCCTGGGCTTAGAAGGGAACTGGGCATTCCCCCAGATGTGAAGTTTTTCCACGGCAAGGGTTGCAATAAATGCGATACCACGGGTTACAGGGGCCGTGTGGGTATTTTTGAATTTTTGATGCCAAGCGAGGAAGTTCGCAATCTGATTTTGAAAAGGGCCAGCGGAGACGAGATTAAAAGGGTATGCCTGGCACAAGGCATGAGCACTCTGCGCATGGACGGCATGGATAAGGCAAGGGCCGGCATAACAACCTTGGAGCAGATACTTGGAGCCTCCGAAAGAGATGAAGCCGCAACCATGATGGGATAGGCAGAATGCGTTTTGTGCTAATACTGTTATTCCTTGCCGGTGGCATTTTTGCGAGAGAGTCCCTTGATATTCGCATTTTAAGGGTTGAATTCATTTACGAAGACCCCGACAATTCCCTCACAACAGGGCGAGGAACCTTTGGTTCGGAGCAAAAAGGGAACTATAAGCTGGACCCAAAAGATTCAAGGGCAAGCGAGGAGTATTGGCTAAGCCATATAAAGTTTGCGGAAAATTATTTTGAACGTGCTGCCGGTGCCGGAGAGATTTCATTTAGTACCGAGGTATATCCAAAAGGGCAAAATGCCTATAAACTGCCAAAACGCATAATAGACTATAACCGCACAACCCGCAAAAAAGGTGAAAAAATGGCGGAATTTGACTCTGCCAGGGCGGTTGATTATGCCAGTTTTGTGAATGATGTTTTGGGTTTGGCAAAGGAATGGGCCAAAGACGGCAAGTCTGGGAACCCTTTTGCGCCTTCTGCCGGAAAAAGGGTTATTTTGATAGCCCATGCGGGTTCCAGCCGCTTGATAGACGGCGGAACTCTGGGAACTCGTGGCGCAGACACCCCCGGCGATTTTATGGATGCTTACATAGACACCACCTGGGGCGAATTTTGGAAGGGCTTTGAAGTGGACTCTGCGACAAGGGATAGCATAAAATCCGTTATGGTTTCCAGCGAAACCGCTTCGCAAGACGGTTTGAACTGGGGCATAAACGGTTCAATCACAAGCCAAATCGGGCGGGAACTGGGTTTGCCGTATTCTTACGATGTTGTGAAGGGTTATTCAAGGCTGGGCTATTTTGACGGAATGGATTTTGCCGGTTACAATGCCGGAAACGGTTTTTTCCCCAGTTTGCCGAGTGCCTGGATGAGGTATTACAAGGGGTGGGGGAGAGTGAAGGAAATTTCTCCCAGGTTGAACAGAAAAGACACGGTTGAAATTTGCGCAGCGGGCTATGAGCTTTGCGATTCCCCGCAAATAGTGAAAATCCCCATAAACAATAACGAATATATTTTGCTGGAAAACAGGCAGAGAACCAGCAGGGCAGACGGTGAAATTTCCGTGGGAATGCTTGTGAGGGAAGGCGTGAGGAAAACCGTGGAAATTCCTGTTGACAGCCTGTATTCTCATTTTTTGGATTCCGCTTCGCAAAAGGAAACAGGGGTTATAGAATATGTTGATGAGATAGATGCTGCGATTCCTGCCAGCGGCATTGCAGCGTGGCATGTGAATGACTGGTTTGTAAAGGAGCTTATCCCTTACGGAGCGGTGAACGCCTGGAACGGCGATACGTTCAGGGACCATCAGTTTGGAATAGCGTTAATAGAGGCAAGCGGGGTTTTGGGGCTTGGCAAGGAGTTTAGGAATGCGGCAGGGGAGAGTGTTTTTTATTTCGGCTCCGGCAGCGATTTGATTCCGCATAAAAAATTCAATGAAAAAAAGCAGTTTGATACCTTATTTTCAATAAATCCTGTTGGCTATGCGAATTCCGCTTCTACCTTTGGCGGGTATTCCGGCATAAAAATAACGGCAAAAATCCCTAGCGGCGCAAAGCAGGAGAGAACCCTAAACCTCCTCACCGGGGATAGCGTTATAACCTGGCGAGCCTTGAAAATCCCGGTTGAGATAGAATGGGTAGGGGAATATATCCGGCCTGTTTTAAAAGAAGACCTGCCCCCTGAACTTGAACTGCCAAAAAAAGAAGATTTCCCCCATTGCCAAGAAAATAAATCGGGGAACTTGAACAAAGGCTACAATCTTGGCAGCGAGATATTTTGCCCAATCTACGGGGATATAAACAACGATGGCGTTAAAGAAGCGATATTTCTTGGGAACAACCGCTTATACGCTGTGGACTCAAACGGAGTTCCCTTGAAGAATTTTCCGGTACTTCTCTCCAACGGCGAACCCTTCACAAACTTCCGCTCAAAACCGCTTGCGATAGACATAGACGGCAATGATTCCCTGGAAATTCTAATTCCGGCAAACAACGGCTTGATTTTGGCGGTGAACGGCGAGGGCAAGCTTTTAAAAAAGGAGTTCCCCGTAGCGGCTGGCGTTTTCACTTACGATACCGTTATCCCTCCTCCGATGCAGCTTTTCTACAATGAGAAATATAAATATCTATTCGTTTTGCACAGGGATTCGGTAAAGGCATTTTATTTGCCAAAGGCAAAGGAATTCACGGAAAGCGCCCCAAAACCTTCGCAATACAGGGACGAAATCTCGGAATTTTTCATTTACCCGAACCCAATTCGCAGGGGCAAGGCTGCGATGCGCTTTAGAATAGAGAACTACGCCTCAAGCGCAACCTTGGATGTTTTTGACATAACCGGTTTCAAGGTATTCAGCCGGAGCATTTCAAATGTGAATTACGGTTCAAACCAAATAGACGGTTTGGATTTGTCCAACCTTGGCAGCGATGTTTACAGCGCAAGGTTAACCGTGAAATTTGACAAAAAGAAAAAGGAAAAATGGGTGCGAATAGGGGTGATACGGATGTGACCACCGGTTATCACACGTACACCAACCACACGTTGCACATAGGGCGTTGCAGGCAACGCCCCTACGTCATCACGGATCTGTAGGGGCGTTGCCTGCAACGCCCCCGTCTGCAACGCCCTATATTGGCGATGTTTTTAACAATCCATATCCACGCGAATCTCTACCCCTTTGGCAACCTTGGCCTCTTTTATGCAATGCCTTATATCTGCTGCGCGGGCTGCTTTAATCGTGATTACCTGCCTGTGAAATTTTTGCACCTTGGAAATTAGAGGCTCGGCTGGGCCTAGGATTTTTAGAGTTGAGAGTTGAGAGTTGAGAGTTGAGAGTTTTTTTAAGGTTTCGGCTAGGTTGTTGGCTGCTGTTTCCAGGTTTTTTTTGTTTTTTCCTTGCAGTTTTATCTGTGCGATTTTGCAGAAGGGGGGGTAGCTGGCTTCTTGGCGTTCTGTTAGTTCCGCTTTGGAAAAGCCCAGGTAATCGTGCTTGATGGCGAACTGCATAACCGGATTTTCTGGGCAAAAAGTCTGTATTATCACCTGCGAATTTTCCAAAAACCTTCCTGCCCTTCCTGCTACCTGCGTTAAAAGCTGGAAATATCTCTCTCCGGCACGGAAATCAGGAATGTTGCTCCCTATGTCTGCGCAAAGCACCCCTACCAGCGAAACTCCAGGAAAGTCATGCCCTTTTGCCACCATCTGGGTTCCCAAAAGGATGTTGCATTCCCGGTCCCTGAACTTTTGCAAAAGTTTTTCTGTTGCTCCCAAGCCGCTTGTGGTATCTGCGTCAAGGCGGAGAATTTTTGCATTCGGCAGCCAATCCCTTATTTCCTCCTCCGCTTTTTCTATGCCGCTTCCGTAAAATGCGAATTTGTTTGAGCCGCATTTGCAACGGAAATCCGAGGGAAAAAGCTTTCCGCAATAATGGCATACAAGTTTGCCAAACTGCTTATGGTAAACCAGAACAACATTGCAATCCGTGCATTGCAGGGGCATTCCGCATTCCTCGCAAATTCTGTTTGTGCTGTACCCTCTGCGGTTCATCAGGATTATGGCCTGGTTCCCTTCGCAAATGGTTTTTGAAAGCGTGTCGCGCAGAACAGGGGAGAGCATCAAATCCCTGTCCTGCTTTTTTCTCTCTTCCTTCATGTCTGCTATAGTCACCTTCGGAAGCGGCAAGCCTCCGGGGCGGCTTTTCATCTCTATGAGTTTCAGGTTGGAATTTTTCGCATTCCAGTAAGTTTCCAGCGAAGGCGTAGCAGAGCCTAAAACCACAAGCGCACCGTATTTGTGCGCAATGTGAAAGGCCATTTCCCTCACGTTATAACGTGGCGCAGGGTCTTGCTGTTTGTAAGAGGAATCGTGTTCCTCGTCTATTATTAGCAGTTGAGGTTCAAAGGGCGCAAGGATTGCGGAGCGGGTACCCATGAGAATTTGTGTTTGGGCAGAGAGCAGGGTTGTCCAGGTTTTTCGTTTTTCTTTTGCGCCCAGCGCAGAGTGCAGTACTTTGACTTCGCATTTCAAAAAGTCTTCAAATCGTTTTCGGGTTTGCGGTGTAAGGTTTATTTCGGGCACCAGAATCAGAGTTTTCAGTTTTAAATCCAGGGCTTTGCGAACCAGTCCCAGATAAACCCTCGTTTTTCCGCTGCCAGTAACCCCGTGCAAAAGCACCCCGCGAAATCCGGTGCCTTGCAGCATGGGGGTCAACTGCTCCAAAGCGTTTTCTTGTTCCGGGGTTAGAGGCGGCATAGGTATCCATCCAAGTCTGCGGGCCAAAAGGCTGTGAGAGCCTCTCCCGGCGAACTCATATAGTAATTGGCGCACCACAAAAGGGTTTCAACATAACGCTGCGAAAACGCATAGCCCGATTCATGGGTTATTGCGGGTTTGAGTTTGAATTTCGGAAAGTTTTTATGGATATTCAGCACAAGCGCAAGCAACGGTTTTTTGCGCCCTTTCAGGGAAACCCAAACAACCGAGCCTTCTTTAACGGACTCATCTATGCCAAAAGACAGTGTTTCCAAAACGGTATTTGGAACACAGACTTCGGCAACGGCAAAATAGCTTTCCGCCGGTTTAAGCTCGTCTAAATTTTCCACTATCCTTTGCAACTTTTGGGCGAAGACGCGGTTGCTCTTTTTACTTCTCCTAAAAATCTTTCCAAGAGAACTTGTTTGCGGTAATTTTTCTCCCTGTTTTTGCTTAGAGGCGTGGATAGGTTGTTCTTATCGCTTCTTTCTCTTATTGTAAATTTAAACCATGCCACACCTTCCTTTATAAATTCCGCTTTTAAAACCAAAATGGGAATGCCCCGGAACCTTCCCCTTTCCTCGCTGTAATGAATGCGAATTTCAACGGCATTTTTCACCTGTTCTTCCGAGAAATTTTCCAGAACAAAATTATAAAGCCCCGAATTTTGCAAGGCAATAGCATATTCCATCCGCATTTCTTGGTTTATATTGCTTTCACCGAAAAAAGCCATTGGCGCATCCGGGTTAGGCACCGGCGAAGTTTGAAACTGCGGAGCAGGCTGCCGAGCGCAAGCTCCTAAAAGCAACCCCCCAGCGATAACTAATGAAAAAAGAAACTTTGATGACATAAGGGTAAATATAGAAAACCTCTTACCAGCCTACTTAAAAAGCCCCATAAGCATTTCGCTGTATTTCACAACAAATCCCGAAAACACAACGCTCACCATAGTCATCAGCTTCATCAAAATGTTGAGTGCCGGGCCGGCTGTGTCTTTGAAGGGGTCGCCTACGGTGTCGCCTGTGACGGCGGATTTATGAGTGTCGGAGCCTTTGCCGCCAAGATTGCCTTTTTCTATGAATTTTTTTGCGTTGTCCCATGCGCCGCCGGAATTGTTCAGCATGGTAGCCAAGGAAAAACCCGCTGCCAAGCTGCCGGCCAAAAGCCCGAACACGCCCGGAACGCCTAAAATCAAACCTACCAGAACCGGAGTGATAACCGCCATTAAAGACGGCAAAATCATCTCCCTTTGAGCACCTGCCGTGCTGATTGCAACACAACGGGCATAATCGGGCTTGCCCGTTCCATCCATGATGCCTTTTATCTCACGGAACTGGCGGCGAACCTCCTCTACCATTGCGCCCGCCGCTCTGCCCACCGCTTGAATGCTCATGGAACAGAAAAGGAAAGCCATCATGGCACCTATGAACAACCCGCAAAGCAGCATGGGGTTCATCAGGGTTAAATTGTATGCCGTTAAAAAATCGGTTATGTGCGCATTTTGCGCAACCAAGCCTACAAGGGCACCGTCTTCGTTTATAGCCCGATTTCCGTTTTCTATAATTCTAACGGTGGAACTGGCGGCAAATTTTTCCGCAAGTTTTTCCCCGGTACTCGCAAGCGCAACCGAGCCTACGTTAAAAATTCCACCTGCTTCGGCAGCGAGATTGCCCAACCAGTGTTTTACTTCTTCTATATAAGCCGCAAGGAGCGCAATAGCCGTTAAAGCCGCAGAGCCTATGGCGAAGCCCTTTCCTGTGGCGGCAGTGGTATTGCCCAGCATATCCAACTCGTCTGTGCGCCTGCGAACTTCGGGGGGAAGGCCAGCCATTTCCGCATTGCCTCCGGCGTTATCCGCTATTGGCCCAAAAGCGTCGGTTGCAAGGGTTATGCCCAGGGTGGAGAGCATTCCCACTGCGGCAAAGCTAACCCCGTAAAGCCCCATTGACAAATCGGTGAAACCACCGGCAAATCCAAAAGCAAAAAGAATGCCTACAACAACGCAAATAACGGGAAATCCCGTGCTTTTCATTCCAACCGCTATGCCTTCTATTATTGTTGTGGCGTGCCCCAGCTTTGCCTGATTGGCTATGCCCTGTGTTGGTTTGTAAATATCGGAAGTGTAGTATTCGGTGAACTGCCCTATTATCACGCCCACTATCAAACCCGATACAACGGAACCGAAAATTCCCCAAGGTATTATTCCAAAATATGCAAGGGCTGCGACCGCCGCTAAAATCAGAAGGGAGCTGCTTAGAGTTCCGGTCAAAAGCGAGCGCAACAGATTTTTGGCGCTTGCTTCTTCTTTTGTGCGAACCAGCACTATGCCTACAATTGAAAGCAAAATTCCGAGCGCAGCCACGAGCATGGGGGCAATCACAGCCTCCATTCCGATTTGCGGCAAAACTGCGCCCAGAGCCGCAGTAGCCAGAATTGAACCGCAGTAACTCTCATATAAATCAGCACCCATTCCGGCAACGTCGCCTACATTATCACCCACGTTATCCGCTATTGTTGCCGGATTGCGAGGGTCGTCTTCGGGAATGCCGGCTTCTACTTTGCCAACAAGGTCTGCGCCTACATCTGCGGCTTTAGTGTAAATACCGCCGCCCACACGGGCAAACAATGCCTGAACGCTTGCTCCCATTCCAAACGTTATCATGACGGTGGTTATTTCCACCATTTTTTGCTTTTGCGTGTAGTCTGTGCCAAAGCCCAATATATTATTGTCGTAAACGTAGTTTAGCAGCAAAAACCAAGCCGAGATGTCTAGCAAGCCAAAACCTACAACCACCAACCCCATTACAGCTCCGCTGCGGAAGGCGATTTGCAAGGCGTTGTTCAGGCTTTGCATAGCTCCGTTTGCCGTTCTGCTGCTCGCCTGGGTTGCGGTTTTCATGCCCAGGAACCCGCACAAGCCGGAGAAGAAACCGCCGGTTAAGAATGCTACGGGAACAAAGGGGTTTTGAATTTTCAAGAGGGCAAGCACAGTTAAAATAGCGAATAGAACCACAAATACTATGGAGACGGTTTTATACTGTTGCTTGAGGTAAGCCATAGCCCCTTCTCTTACGTATTGAGCGATGTCTTTCATTTTTTGGTTGCCTTCGGGTTTTTTCATCATGCTTTTATAAAAGAGCAAGGCGAAAATGAGGGCAACTATTGCGGAGGCGGGAACCAAGAGCCAGAGATGGGGAGTCGCAAACATATCGGGAATATAGAAAAATTCTATATTAAATCCAGTGAAATCCGTCCTCAGATTTTTAAGCCGCCATCCGATGCCTTTTGCCATTGTTTTTTGGATTTTTGCGGTGTTTGCTATTGCGATTCTTGCAAACTGGATGATTATGCCGGCTATAGCGGGTCGCATGACTAAAACCATGCTTGTACCCGATGTTGTGAGCTTGCCGGCAGAAGAAGCCGATTCCGTTCTAAAAAATGCGGGTTTGAATGTAAAATGGGCAAAAGAAGGCAGGTACAGCGGTGAAATTGCGGCGAACAATGTGTTGATTCAAATGCCGATGGCAGGCAGAACGGTAAAGGAAGGCAGAACTATTTTTTTAACCCTTTCCAAGGGCCGGCAAGAGGTGAGCGTTCCCGATTTGCGGGGAGTAAGCCCAAGGCAGGCGGAAATTTCGCTGCAAAGGCTTGAGCTTTTGCTCGGCTCAAAGATAGAAGGCGCACATTCGGCTATCCCCAGAGGGGTGGTTATTCGCACGGAACCCGAAGCCGGCAAAAAGGTTCGCATAGGTTCAAGGGTGGATATAATAATATCTTCCGGTAATAGCTCTGGGAAAATTTTGCTGCCGAATTTGCGGGAAATGTCGCTGCACAAGGCAAAAGCGGTTATAGATTCGCTGGGATTTAAGCTGGGCGGAGTGATAACAATTCAGGTGGAAGACAAATTGCCCAATACCGTTTTGGAATTGAATCCCAAGCCGGGAGAGTACTTGGAAACCGGGGCGGCTATAGATTTGACGGTGGCGGAGTGATTTTTAGTTGAGAGTTGAGAGTTGAGAGTTGAGAATGGAGAGTTTAGAATGAAAAATAGATTGTTTTGCTTGTGTTTTCTTTTGTTGCTGTGCAACTGTGCGAAGTCGCCTGAGCTTGCGACTGGGCCTGGGGATGCAAAAACGGAAGATTCGGAATTTCCGAAAATAGACATGGCGGCGGAGCTTGCAAAGTTAGATACCATGCTGAAGGCGGATACTCCGAGCATAGCAGCTGCCCATGATAACTTTTTGCGCGCTTTGGACATGCTGGAAGCCGATAAAATCCTTTTTGCGGAGTTGTTTTATAAAAGGGCCTTGGCTAATGAGCCTACAAGCCATTTTTTGCTGAGCGAGCTTATAAAAACCTTGTTGAAACAAAAGAAAAGGGATAAAACAAGCGAGGCATTTGCCTTGCTAAAGCTGGCGGTGCAAACTCCTAAGGCCACAGCAGACAATTTTCTTGATATAGCCCGGCTTTATAAGGAAAACGGAAAACTGGACAGCGCAGAGGTTTATTACAGAAAAGCGACTGATAAAATGAGCGAGAATTACAGTGTTTTATATGAGTATGCGCAGTTGCTGGAATTTTTGCTCAGGGATTCGGAAAATCCAAAAGATGATTCGGAGCTAAAAAGACTTGGCGTTGAACTCAAAAGGATTTACGATATTTTGCTCGCAGTTCTTGACTATCCGCAATCCATTCTGGAAAAGCAGCTTTTTATCTATCATATGACCGATACTCCGGATTCCGTAGTAGCGAACTTGCTGGGCGAAGCCTTTAAAGCAAATGGAATTGCGTATGCCAAATACGGATTTTGGCAAGCGGAAATTTTATCTTCCCTGAAAAAATATAACGAGGCAAACGAAATTTTGCTAACCATATTTTTTATGCATCCCTCAAAGGAGTTTACATCCAGAATTGCACTCAGAATAGCAAATAATTATGAGCTTATGGACAGCGTGACCGTTGCCGTGATCTGGCTTGAGAGGCTTTTGACGCAGGAGCCTGAAAATCATATTGCAATGAATAATTTGGGTTATATACTGATTGACCACGACGTAGATGCGAAAAAGGGTTTATCCCTTGTGGAAAAAGCGTTGACTTATTCTCCCGCAGAGCGTTCCTATTTGGATTCTAAGGCTTGGGGTCTTTACAAAACGGGCAAACACAAAGAGGCTTTGGAAATACTTGAAAAACTGGAAGCAGACGGAATGGACGATAAGGAACTCTGGCTGCATTTGGCCAAAGTCTGCGAAGCGTTGGAACTGCATGAAAGGGCGAAGGGGTATATGGCTAAGATCAGGGAGTAGCTAGTGGTTAGTAGGGAATGGTTATTGATTCTGTTAATTCTGGTTCAGATAATTTCCTGCACGTCAAAGCCTCGGGGGGAGGGTTATTTTGAAAGTGGCCGGTCGCAAGCGTTGCCGGATAGCGCAAAGGTGAAGGCTGTGGTTTCTGTTTCACGGGGAGATGCCAAAGAGAAATTGTCTGCGGTTTTGTTTGCGGTTCCTAACAAGAAATATCGTTTGGAGTTGAGCGGGACTTTTGGGTTGAGCGCGGCGAGCATTCTTTGGAAGGAGGAAGGCTGGAAGGTTGTTATGCAGCAGAACGAGCGTTATATGGAGGGAACGGGCAACTGCATTTTTGTTCCCATTTACGGCGGCGTTGATATTCACAAGTTTGCCGCCTTGTTTTTTGGGCAAAGGGTAAATTCGCTTGATTGCAACGATTCTTTTCCGCAGAATTTGAAATTGGAATACGAGGGGAATTTTGCGTCTGTGACGACGGATACCGTAGAAACGGATAATTATCCGTCTCTGCAATTGGAAATAAAAAGCATAGACAAAAAGGCCGAATGGAAAAGCGGCGTGTGGAATTTGAATGTGCCGGAAAATTATGTGCGGATTACGGATTACTGAAGATAAACCCGCCTTTGCCGTTGCTTTTCACCTTGCCCCATCCCGGATTAGGAATATGTATTCCGGCGATGATCCAGCCGTTTTTCTCCGCTTGTTCCATTAAAGATTTGCGGGTTTTTACGGACTGTTCCTTATCCATGTCAAAATTTGCGGATTCGGTTGGCTCCGGGAACTGCAATGCGGCGGCGTGGAGAAAATCACCCGCTATTAAGAATTTTTGCTTCCCTTTTCCTATTAAAAAGGCCGTGTGTCCGGGCGTGTGGCCTACTGCGTTTATAGCTACGATTCCAGGGCCTAAGGTATCGCCGAAATTAAATGTTTTATAGCGGTTTGCGTAAGCGGTCGCCAGCTTTTTCTGCAAATCGGAATTAGGAGTTTCTTTGTTTAGCCAGTAATCGCTTTCCGGCTTGGCTATGAAAACCGGAGCGGAGAATGCTGCGGCATCGTTTAGCAAAAGCCCGGAAATGTGGTCGCCGTGTTCGTGCGTGATTAAAATTATGTCTATTGTTTTAGGGTCTATTCTTTTGTCCTTCACGGCGTTTCCAAACCCTGCGTCTATTAAATATGTTTTGCCGCCGGTTTTCACCAGAAACATATTCACCGAGGCAGGAGCCTTTCCGCCCGGCATATAAGCCAATTTCTGTGCTTCGGTAAGTTTGCCGCTAAAGAGCGAGGCGTCCATTTCTCTGGGCTGGTCGTCTATGGCGATGATTTCCGTGCCGTCATCCAAAACAATTCTGTTTTTGGCGTTTTGCGCAAAGCAAAGAGAGGCTGCTAAAAGGGCGAGTGGGAGGAGAGTTTTGAGCATAAGGGGGAATATAGAAAAGGCCATTGTTGTCCGATGAAAATAAAAAAGCATTGAATTTAACAAATTCCCGCATTTCAGCATAGATGCCCATCTACAATATCTTTACCAAATGTGCGGGTATTCTTATTCCCCTCTCGTAGAGGGGTGGCAAGCCCCTTGTGGGCTTGACGGGGGCAGATATACCGGCGGTCGCCGTTGGCGACTACACCCCGTCAGCTTCGCTGCCACCCCTCTAAAAGAGGGGAATTTTTTGTGGCGACGTCATTGGGGGTGTTGCGAAGACTTAACGCTGATACTAAAAGACTCAAATTTGATTCTAAAAGACCCAACGCCGACACTAAAAGACTCAAATTCAACTCTAAAAGACTCAAATTCCTCGCTTATTGACCCGAATCGGGGTTTTCGGGTTGCCTTCTGCCTCCCGGAAAACGCTTTTTCAATTCCTCATACACCGCTTTTGCTCCCGGAATGCCTTGCGAGGAGGCTATTTTTGCCGAGTTGTAGAATATTAGGGCGGCTTGGTAGGCTTCGCTGCCGGCGGTCATTTGGGTGTCGCTTATGCCGTCTTCCAGTTGGCGGACATGGTTGTAGAGCGTCCATAAGCCGTGCGCGTCTGCGAAGTCGGTGTCGAATTCGCTTATTTCGAGGTAGGGCGGGATTAGGTTTGGGTTTTCGTGGGCGTATTCGTGGGATTTTTCTACGAAGTTTAGGGTTTTTGGCCCCATTTTTGG
>JAISSJ010000175.1 GCA_031273195.1 Candidatus Fibrimonas sp. | reverse complement strand
AAAGAAGCAGAGTATAAACCAATGTTCAAGCAGCCACTACAACTGTCGTTATTCGATTTTGGGCTAAAATAAGGCTGCTAGATACCCCGCGGTCTCTGCCGCGGGGAGATTCATTTTTCTTTGGTCTTATATGTTTTTTTGTTTTTCTCTAATTTTGTATATTCTTCCTATGGAAACTCTACTGGCAACTCAAATAACTCCTAATTTCTCTAAAATTGCCGCAAATCTGCAAAAAGGCAAGCGGTTCGGTGTTCTTTACGGCAAAGCGAAAAAGCCTGTGGCAATGCTTGTTCCTTTTGAAGAAAATGCTAAAAAGCGAAAAATCGGAATTCTGGACGGCAAAGCAACGATTGAATTCTCTTCGGACTTTGAAATGACAACAGAAGAATTATTGGAATTAAAATGAATATTTTATTGGATACCCATACCTTGCTTTGGACAATAGGAAAAAGCAGCGAGCTTTCTAAAAAAGTTATCAAGGAAATTGAGAATATCGGCAATGAAATTTTCGTTAGTGCTGTTTCCCTTTGGGAAATTGCGTTAAAAACAAGCATAGGAAAACTAAAACTTTCATTTCCGGTCGCAAAAATTGCAGATTATTGCAAGGAGATGGAGTTTTCCCTTTTGCCTCTAGACCCGTTAGATGCTTTGAATAGCAAGGACTTACGGTTTCAAGATAATCATAAAGACCCTTTTGACAGGCTGCTTGTTTATCAAAGCATAAAACATAATTATGTATTTGCGAGCAAGGACAATAGAATGAAACTTTATAGAGATAGTGGTCTGGTTGTATTATGGTAATAACAAACACAATGCTAAAGCACTGCCGGAGTGTTTTGAAAATAAATCGTTTAATTTTTGCTTCAAAGAATGTTTGTGGTTTATAATGTTCAGCAAATAAATCACCCTTGACATAACAGCTTTCCCTAAAATAAAAAACCCACCCAATTGCGCTGAGCTTACGAGAAGCGGGGTGGGTATGTTATAAACAAATATAGAAAATTTTAACGGTTTGTCAAGGTCAAAATACAGGAGATATAGTTTACAAGTATGCAAGTACCAGCGGCTGAATGCCAACAGTATAAGCATCAAATGAAATTTAGCAAATCAGGTATGGAATACCAAAGGCTACATATTCAAGATGCTTTTTTTAGTTTTCTTGATACTGATGTTGCCTATCCCCCTAGCCAACAGTACAGAAGCAAGCCAGTGGCGGCAGGGCCAGCTATTGCCGCCACAGAGTAAAAGCCGGACTTACTATTTTCTATATTATCCTCCGATGAAATCCGCAATTTTCACGTTTCTACTCCTATGCGCATGCCTCTATGCGCAGCAAGATACCATTACTATGGACATAGCGGTTTCCACAGACAAAACATTGCCCATAGGGGTTATCAATTTTGAACTTGACAATAGCAACTGGAGCAAGCTGGAGGAGCTGCCTCACAAAACCCTAGCCAGGGATTTTAACTTGAGCGCGCGCTTTTCCGCAGTTGAACTGGAGCAGTATAATTTGTTCGCGCTTTCCCGTGAACAGGCAAAGCATTACGTGACGGGCACGCTTTCAATGAGCGAAGGGCAGGTAAAACTGGAATGCAAGCTGTATGCAGCGGCTTCCAGAGAAGTGATAAAAGGGTTTGCCTATACAAGCTCCGTAGAGCAGATTCGCACCTCGCTCCACAGATGCGCAGACAATGTGGTACATCAGCTTTGGGGCGTTCAAGGCTTTGCTTCCACGCAAATAGCATGGGTAAGCAAAATAAGCGGCAAAAAACAAGTTGTGATAGCCGACTACGACGGCTTTCGCAGAAAGCAGATAACCACGCACAGCAGCGTGAACTTTTTGCCGGCATGGAGCCCGGACAATTCAAAAATATACTTCACAAGTTTAAGAAACGGCAAGCCTCAGCTTTTTGAAAGACATTTGGCCGGCACTATGGATAAGCTCCTTTTCTCCCAGATAGACCAGGCTTTTGGCCCGGCTGTAAACCCCAAAGACGGAACTCTGCTCTTTTCAATTATAGGGCAAAGCGGCGCAGACATTTGGTATGGCAACCCGCAAACGGGAAATGCCGCCCGCCTTATCTATACAACCAACATAGAAGTAAGCCCCTCCTGGAGCCCTTACGGAACGGCATTCCTGTTTTCAAGCGACAAGGGCGGGCAGCCGCAGATATACATGGCTTTAAGAGACGGCAGCGATGTTCAGCGCGTTTCATTTTTCGGCAAATACAACGAAAGCGCAGTTTGGTCCCCGGATGGCGAGCGTATAGCTTACTGTTCTATGGATAGCGGAAAACTCAACATTTACACAAGCGGAATAGACGGCAATGATGTTCAAAAACTGACGTTTGAAGGCAATAATGAACGTCCTACATGGTCGCCGGACGGAATGGCCATAGCTTTTTCAAGCGACCGTTCCGGAAGTCCGCAAATTTATATTATGCGTCGGGATGGCAGCAATGCCACTCGCATAACAAACACGGGCGAAAATTCTTCGCCTGTGTGGTCAAATCTCACCAAAGGAGTCCCATGATGAAGACAATAGTCCCAATCCTAGCAGTCGGTGCAACTTTAGTTCTTTTTGCTTGCGCCAAAAAACCACAACCCGTAGAGGTTGAACCACCCCCACCGGAAGAGGAGTACTATGAACCGCCTCCGCCACCTCCGCCACGGCAAGAACCACAAGAAGACCCTCTTGAGGCAGAACGCCGCCGCTTGGAAGCGCTCATGAACAAAATAATGTCTGACGACGTTTATTTTGAATATGACAAGGCGACTTTAACCTCGCAGGCCAAGGATATTCTAACCGAAGTCGGCGATATCTTAAAGCGCGAAACCCGCTTCACGGTTTTGACGGAAGGGCACACGGATGAACGCGGAACCGAATCCTACAATATGGGGCTTGGAATGCGCAGAGCAGACGCTGTTGTCAAGTTCTTAACCAACTACGGTGTAGCTTCCAGTCGCCTGACAAAGGTTAGCTACGGCGAGGAACAGCCAAAAGCCTCCGGTCAAACGGAAGACGCTTATTCGCAAAACCGCCGTGCCGCATTCAGGGTTAGAATAAACAATTAGCCTTTTGCAAGGGGTGCTTTTATGAAAGTTCTTTTTTCGCTATTTTGCCTTATGCTGTGCGTAGCACTTTTTTCCTGCACAGACGTAACAATGTTGCGCACAAAGGAAATCAAAGAAGCAACCGACATTTCTACCACGAGCATCAACCGGCGCATAGATTCGCTGATGCAGGTTATAGATTCTCTGAAACTTGAGCAAGCCAGAAACATGGCTCGCTTGAAGGCAGATTTTTCGGAACTCTATTCCAAAATCAACGAACAGGGTGAAGTGTCCCAGTCGCGCATGGAAGAGATAAGCTTTCGCCTGGAGCGTATTTTGGGAGCTGTGCAGCAGAGGAGTGTTGTCACAAAATCTGCGCCAAGTTCCGAAAAGAATGCGGAGCCGGTAAGCCAGGAGATGGAAACCCTCTATAACGCTTCCCGCGCAGACTATCTGCGCGCCGAATATGTTGAAGCCTACAACGGTTTTAAGCAGATTTACGAATCGCTTAAAACCGGAGAAATGGCGGAGAATTCTCTGTATTGGATGGGAATGTGCATGTTGGATGCCAACAAAAAGGGAAATGCCGAAACTCTTTTCAAAAGCCTTTTGGAAAAATATCCTCAAAGCGCAAAAGTTTGCACGGTGAATTTCAAGTTAGCGAGCATGGCAGAAGAATCCAAAAGCAAGTCTGTGCAAAAGGCTTATTTGGAAAAGCTTTTGAACACAAAGCATTGCATCTCAAGCAACGAATTCCAGAGAGCAGCGGAAATTTTGCCCACGCTTAATTGAACTTTTGACAACGCCAGTCTTTAGCTGTTAGACGGATAATCATCCGTCTCTACAACGTTACTTCCCGCACTTGACGCCAGGTTTGGTGGCCGTCCACCGGGCTTCGCCGCGTATCATTTTCAGCCCTTTGTTTTGCGTGTCGCACTTGGATTTGTTCTCCTTTGTGTCTTTCATCTCTGTGCAGGTTGTAAGTTTGCCGCCCATATAGACTACGCAATACATTGTAGTTGAGGTGTTGTTTGCCGGTGTCGGTGCTGGCGTAGGCGTTGGGGTTGGCGTAGGCGTAGGTGTCGGGGTTGGTGTTGGTGCTGGAGCAGGCGTTGGCGTTGGGGACGGGGCGGGGGTTGTTCCGCCGTCTTGTATGCAACGCACGCTGAAAGTAGCTCCCTTTTCGGTGGGGGCGGAGTTTGCGGCTTCGCTGTAGGAAGTCATTGAGTAGAAAAAAGCACTGGCACTGCCGTTGTCGCTGGCGAGCCACCACCAACCGGAATTGCCTATATTTTTATTCGCCGGGAAAGAGCCGCCCGGCAGGGCGGAGAAGTTGTAGTTGTCCGTGCCGCAGGCATCGTATTTTACCTTGTAAATTTTGCCTGAAATATATTCCGGTTTTTCCCCTTTGCAGTTGTCCCAGCCGCTTTTTGCCATTAGCTTTTTTCCGGCAGTTTTGCTGTCGCCTACGAAATTCACCAGTCCATGCCATTCACCGCTTACCGGCAAGTGCCAACCGCTTGGGCAGGCTTTCATTGCATCGTCCCATTTGTATAGGCGGCCGTATTTTTTGCAGTTGTCCGGTTTGTTGTCGTAGCATGAACTGCCTTTTACATCATAGTTCAGGTTTTCCGCCATCCA
>JAISSJ010000151.1 GCA_031273195.1 Candidatus Fibrimonas sp. | reverse complement strand
TATGATTGGTCAACGGCTAAGAAGGCTTGCCCTTCCGGTTGGCATTTGCCGAGCAAAGCGGAGTGGGAGGTACTTGGCAATGACTCAAAAAAACTAAAAGCCAAGAGTGGCTGGAACAGTAACGGCAACGGCACGGACGAGTTCGGCTTCTCGGCCCTGCCGGGCGGCTACGGCGGTTCGGGTGGCAGTTTCCTCGATGTCGGCGGCCGCGGCTACTGGTGGAGTGCCAATGAGTACGGTAGCAGCTACGCCTACGACCGGGGCATGATCTACGACGACGACTACGCAGACTGGGGCAGCAGCGACAAGTCTTACTTGTTTTCTGTCCGTTGCGTCCAGGACTAAGCGGCTGGGGTGCTTGCACCCTTGCCGCCGCCGCTAGCGAAGCAAGCGGCGAATAAAAAAGAATTTGCACCATAGTGGTGTGAAACTTGCCGAAAACCCCTTGAAAACCTCAAAAAAGCAATGAAAAACAATCGCAACTCCCCCACCGCACCCCGCACGAACCCAGCGAAAGCGTTCACACCCCCCATGCAAATTGCAGGAGCACACAGAACACGTTCACGACCTCCACGCAGTTTGCAGGGACACCGTGAACACGTTCACGACCCCCACGCAGCTTGCAGGGAAGCCGTGAACAAGCTCACGCCCCCCACGCAACCCTAAAAATAGGAGAACCCGTGATGAAAATCAAGGGGATGGATAGGGGAAATTATATGTGTATAATTGTTTGATTTCATATATGGCATCATCGTATTTGCCCTTTAATGTATTTTGCAAAATTCTTTCCACATTGGCTCCAACGCCATCCGCTTGCGCAAATCCCCGCAAATCGTTTGCGGCTTCATCAATAACATCGGGATCCAAAACATCAAATGCTTCTTCTAACTTATCAAGCCTGGTTTTCAAGGTTTCATAGTCTGTGGCTTTTTCTCGCCCGGACTCGCTGTTTGCCAAAAGAACTACGTTTATATTGTCCAAAAGAATTTGCAAAGCTGCTAAGAACTTGGCATTGTTCTGTTTTATGAATTCCAAATCTCTATGCTTGCCGGCATTTTCCAAAGCCTTCGCCGCTTCGGATATTTCTTTAGCCCCTATGTTTGCAGAGGCACTTTTTAATGCGTGAACATAAGTTGTATATAAGGGATAATTATCCGTTTCCAAGCTTTTCCTGATTTCCTCTGTTTTAAGAATTCCGTCTCTATGGAACGCGGCAAGAGTTTGCAGATAATTTTTGACCTTGCCACCCGTGAACGCCATGCCTCTCTTAACATCCACGCCTTCAATTTCCATAACCGAATCGCTCTCCTCATTAATCTCTCGCTTTGCTTCCTCCTGTTTTTCTTTTGGCAGCCATTTTCCCAAAATAGCGTTCAATTTAACCGTGTCAATAGGTTTTGATAAAAAATCATTGAAGCCGTTTGCCAAGAACATTTCTTTTGTACCGGAAAGGGCATTGGCGGTCAATGCGATAATCGGCAAATTCAAATACTCATCGCCTAATTCTCTTATGTGCTTTGTCGCTTCCACACCGTTCATTTCCGGCATCATGTGGTCCATAAATACCAAATCATAATGGTTCGCCTTTACCGCCTGAATCGCTTCTGCACCGCTAAAACGCAAATCAATTTGCATTTTGTAAGGCTGCAGCAAACCTTCGGCTACTTGCAGATTTGTGTTGATGTCGTCAACAACAAGAACCCTTGCTTTTGGCGTGCTGAACGTATTGCTGTTTGCACCGTGGGAAAAGTCGGCAACGCCGTTCAAAACATTGGCAACCGACATGGGATTTGTAGGCATTTCCAGCGTACTTAAATCCCTGTCCTTATAGGCGATTGCATTGCAAAAACCCGTAAGCACTACTATTTGCGTCTTAGAGCCTAGTTCCGATAATATTTTTTTTGTATTCCCCAATAAAACACATGCAACGAATATAAAAGCATAATCTTTGTCTTTTAGTGTTTCATACAATTCCTTGTCGCTTCTAACTCTCACGTAGCTTACGTTCAGATTCTCTAGGTTGCCAATTATGGAATCGGCATTTACTTGACGCTGCTCATAAATAATCGCACTCTTTTCTTTTGGATTTTCAACTCTCGCCAAAGGCTCTAACGAACGTATTTTCTGCGGCAAGATAATAGTAAATACACTGCCTTTCCCGTATTCCGAATTAACCCTTATATCCCCACCCATAGCCTTTACAAGATTTTTCGTTATGGCAAGCCCAAGCCCAGTGCCTTCCACATCCTTATTTTTGGCCAAGTCGAACTGAACAAAATCATCAAACAGATTCTTGATATTTTCCGGCTTTATGCCTATGCCGCTATCCGCAACATCTATGTTCAGGATAACCGTATCTTCTCCGGTTATCTCCCCTTTTACTAAAAAAGATATAAACCCTTTTTCCGTGTATTTTACAGCGTTGCTCAAAACATTGAGCAATATCTGCCTGATTCTTGTTTCGTCCCCGAAAAGCGCATTCGGTATGGAACTGTCTATATTCACCATAAACCGCAATCTGGAATCCATAACCCTCATTCTTATAATGCTGATCACGTCATTCACCAAGGATGAAAACAGATAATTAACAGGGACTATCTCCATCTTTCCGCTTTCAATTTTTGAGATGTCCAAAATATCGTTGATTATAGACAAGAGGTTTGTGCCGGCCTGCTTAACCGTAATCATCTCCCTGTGAACGGAATGCGATGTATCTTTGCGCAGCGCAAGTTCCGCCATTCCTATTATTGCGTTCATGGGCGTGCGTATCTCATGGCTCATCTTGGCGAGGAATTCGCTTTTAGCCTTTGACGCTGCTTCAAGCGATTCCATTGTCTTGTGCAGTGAGTTGATAAATCGGTTGATAAATATATTGAAAACTATAATTATCAACGATATTAACATGAGCATCACAAGAAAAATTGACCGCATGGAGAATATAAAAGCCGTGCTTCCGGCCACAAGAATAAAGAAAAACAATACAATGGAGAAAACAATAAAGTTATTTATCAAATGATGTTTTTGTTTCATATTTTGGTTCCCTCCTTTAACGAGAGATGATATTTTTCAAACTCATCGGAAACATTGAGAAATAATTCTATCAACTGAGGGTCAAAATGCGTCCCCTTGCCTTTGGAAATGATTTCAACAGCCTTTTCGTGAGAAAATGCTTCTTTATAGGGTCTTTCGGAAACAAGTGCGTCATAAACATCGGCTATAGCCAGCAGCCTTCCCTGAAGCGGAATTTCCTCGCCTCTCAATCCTCTTGGGTAGCCGTTTCCATCCCATTTTTCATGGTGAGTGGCGGCAAAAATTCCCGCATGTTCCAAAAATGCCTGCTCTTCCGAGTTTCTCTTTATTTCCTCTATAATTTCTTCGCCTACAATCGTATGTTTCTTCATTTCTTCAAATTCCACAGGCGTAAGGTTGCCGGATTTTTGCAGAATGCTGTCTTTTATCGCAATTTTGCCAACATCGTGCAACCGTGCGGATTGCAATATCAAATTGAGATTCCATGACGATATTTTTTCTTTCTGCAAACCGTATTTCCGCATTGCGTTCAGCAAAGTGTTCAAATAGTGCGTTGTTCTCTCAATATGCCCACCGGTAACATAGTCGCGGCGTTCCACGAATTCTATCATGGTCTTCAAAATCGCATCTTGCAGCTTTACAACGGATTTTGTTTTTGATTCCACCATTTCTTGAAGGTGGTGGTTGTAGTTTCTAAGTTCCCGTTTTTGAGTTTCAACAAGCAAGTGAACTTCAATCCGTTTGAGCAAAAGCGATGGAGAAAAAGGTTTTGTTATGTAATCTATTGCACCCAGCGACAACCCTTCCAATTCGTTATCCACATCGCTTTTCGCTGTTAAGAAAATAACCGGTATATGTTCGGTTTCACGCTTGTTTTTTATGGCTTTTATCGTCTCATACCCGTTTATTTCCGGCATTTCAATATCCAGAAGAATTAAATCCGGGATGTTTTTTTCCAATATTTTCAAGAGGCGCTCCCCCGAATCCAGGGTAAGAACCTTATAACGTTCAGCAAGCACAGCTTTGCCTGCCGTCAGATTTGTAGTGTTGTCGTCCACTAAAAACACGGTTTTTCGTTCTATATCCATACAAATTTCTCCTTGTTAACGGTTTATCCTCTGTTATGGTGCGAGGCACACCATTGAATAAATGTGAAGGAGACGCTTTTAGAAATTACAGCAAATACACAAGCCGCTGTCGCCGAATGCGGAGCGGAACAAGTGCCCAAGAGATACTATTTTGTTGCCAAAAATCATAACGGTGTATAAATATAGAAACTTTCTTTACATTTGTCAAGGGGGGCGGAGGAAAAATTTTTTTCTAAATGGTCGGAGGCGGAGGTTGAGGGGTTGGATTGAAGCGGTTCTAGCGGCGGATTTCGCCTTAGTCCTGGACACAACGAACAGACCGCAAGATAGACTTGCCGTTGCCGCCCCAGTAGGCGTTGTCGCTGTTGTCGTTCATGTACCGGCCGTAGGCGTAGTTGCTAATGATCTCATAGGCACTCCACCAGCTGCCGTAGCCGCCGACATAGTCGAAACCGCCACCCGAACTGCCGTAGCCGCCCGGCAGGGCCGAAAACCCGTACTGGTCGGTACCGTTGCCGTTGCTGTTCCAACCACTCGTAGCCTTCAGCTTGGATGCGTCACAACTGCTACAACCGCTATTGCTTTGAACATAGCTTGTCAACTTATTCCATTCGGCATCACTCGGCAAATGCCACCCAGAAGGGCAGATACCCGGATGAGGAGACTGTATCTGGCTTGCACAAGAAGTAGAATTGCAGCTTGACGGAAGGGCCATGGCCGCCGACCAATCGTACAAGCGACCATAGGTATTGCACTTGGATTCCGAATTGCTGTGACACTTGCTGCCAGTCACATTGTAATTCAAATTCTCGGCCATCCAAGTTTGCCTGCCTATTTTGACAATTTTATATTTCTTGCCGTCCCGCTTATCAATTATGCTGATGATATTATTAGGAGGAACGTAATATCCAAATTTAATCCCAGCATTCTCTCCAATGTACGTAACGCTATTAGGAATGATTACACGGGTAAGTTGTTTATACGCAAACGCATTTGCCCCAATGGAAGTAACCGGTTCATTCCAAATAGTGTCGGGAACTACTAACTCACCGTCTTTTCCGTTATACCCAATTATCCCGCCCCTTCCCATTCTGAAAGAAACATAACTGTCCCACTGTGCCTCTGATATAGCCTTTACTTGCAAGACCCCGGTTCTAGCCGCAGCACTAGCTTCAATGCTGTTCACGCTTGCTATCCGTATGGTAATTCTGTCGGTAATGTCGTCGGCCTTGACGCTTGCGAATTTAACCTGCTTTCTGTCGTCATCGGAAACATAAATTTCAGGGCGGCCATGCCTGTTAAACCACCACGAACCTTCCGATTGGAAATTCGCCTTGCCTATTACTTTGCCTTTGTCGTTCAACAACTCGGCGACAATGGAGAAAGTTTTTCTTTTGTTTTCAAAAGGTTTAAGCTCGGTCACTTCTCTCCACGGCCAATCTTGCAATCCCCAGTCCCTTTTTCTTTTCGTAGCGTCAAGCCCGTCATATACCGCCTGCAATGACTTCTCAACCGAAGACAGCCAAATCCAGGCTCCGGGAGCATGAAGGTTTGTGTTTATGCTCAAACTCTGGGTTTCTGTTTGGTAATTGATATCGCCCGGTATGATTTTGGTTGTGTAGAACAGAGTGTAAGGCAGGGAGTTTTTATTGAACAGGTTATCGAAAAATTGCTCCGCCTCCTTCAGTCGGGCAACCCAGTCACGCCGCCACAATATGTCGTTGCGGGTGTCCGCTCCTATGTTTCCGCTTGAGATATTGGCGGCCATCACCGAAGACCTGTTCGCCGCCTCAAGCATGGCGGGGTCAAGGGCTGCCGCTTGATAGAAGTAGCTCAACGCCGCTACCTCGGTGCCTTGCCTTTTGGCTACAATGCCACGGGCAAGCGCTTCTTCCGCCTGCACCCGTGCGGTATTCGCCGCCTTCTTCAATTCCGCAAGTGCTGCATTTGTCAAATTTACGCCCAACTGTTTAAGCAAATCCACAGAAGCCTCTTTAATCGCCGAGAGATTTTCCAATGCAAAGGCAGACACCGGCGTTGGTGAATATGATGCTTTTCGCTCCCCGCTTTTCAAGTCCGTCACAGAAAGCTCAAGCATAAAGGCATTTGCGGTTTTGCTTATTGTGCCGGCAAGGATATGGCTGGCATTGGTGAGGTTGCCGATTTTAACGCGGTTTTCTTCCGAATAATTCCCGGACATGGACTCTTTCCACTCCTCAAAGACCTTTTCAATGTTCTGCCGGTCTATGATGGTCATATCCGAATACTTGTTCAAATCTCCGGCAATGGAACTCTGAACCAGAGAAAGCATCCATTGGTCTTCCTTTGAAATTCCCTTGCCTTCCGGTTCAAGCACCGCCAGCCGGATTCCTTTACCGCCCTCGCCTGTCCAGTACTGTGAGAAAGCCGAGCCGCAAAACACGAGCAATGCCACGAAAGCTGCCCGTGCTGAAAAAATGTTCTTGTTCATAGAACTCTCCTTTAATTCTCCAAAAATTTATCCTTCACTTTTGCCCACACTTCGGGGACAACCGATTTGAACGCCGCTTGCTCCGCTTTCTCGGCGTTCAAGGCTCCCTCTTTTTGCCCGTTCACGGTGAGCAGAACCTCGTTTTTGCCTGTTTTGACATTGGCCAAAGCCACTTTCACGCAAGCATTGGCGTAGTGGAAATAGCCGGCGGAGGTTGCGTTGCAAACCTTGGCATCTATTTTAAGAACGTAGCCCGCTTCTTTTTCATCTTCCGTTATTGTGATGTTGTTCTCGGAGAGGAATGTTTGCAAGCCCGATACAATTATATCCGTTCCGGTGACAAACACCAGCATGGCGTCTCCGGCTTGCATGGTTGCAATCTCGTTTAAAAGTTCGTTTATACGTTCGCCTTGGGAACGCTTGGCTCCGTTTTGGGAATCAACGATGAGCAGCAATGACCTGTAGTAGGCGGTGGAGTCTATGAACTTTTTGCTGACGTCCAGCTTTTCAAGGGCTTCTTTTCTTTTGTCCAGTTCTAGCAACTGCTTGGAAAAGTCTATGCTGCGTTGGGATTCGTTCAGGTAGAATTCTATGCGGGTGGCGTAGTAATCGGCCAAGTCCGATTTTCGGAC
>JAISSJ010000115.1 GCA_031273195.1 Candidatus Fibrimonas sp. | reverse complement strand
AAATATATCGGGGCACGGGACTTTGCCTCTGCAAACCGCTCAATATTTTCCGGAATAAAAATAGGAGTGATATATTCGGGGACTATAATCTTGCTTTTCGTTGGAATGCCTAATATTTTAGCCAACGTTTTTGCTCCGCAATCACCCGGGCCGGAGTGGGAAGAATCCTGCAAGCTCGCTATTTCTATGATTCGCCTCGCTGCGGTTTATGTATCTGTTGCAATCTTTATTGTAATTTACGCAGGTGCTTTGCGTGGTGCGGGAGATACTTTGGCTGTTATGTTTATAACAAGCGGGCAGCACTGGATATTGGTCGCTATTGTATGGCTGTTCTTTAATGTTTTGAAAATGGGAGTTATGGCAACCTGGAGCATAACCGTGTTTACATACACTGTTTTCCCGCTGTTTCTGTACTTGCGATGGAAGGGTGGGAAGTGGCGTGCAGCTTGGAGTTCAACATCTCGCCCAGCAACCCAAGCGATATGAATTGAATGCCGGAAACAAAGGCAAATCCCGCTAAAACAAGCAAAGGACGAACCCTCAATTCTCCTGTGAGAATCCATTCAAAACCGAAGTACCCGAAAACAATTGAAGCCACAAGGCACATCAATAAACCCAAAGTACCGAAAAGGTGCAAAGGCTTAATAGCAAATTTATGCAAAAACATCAAGGTGAGCAAATCCAAAAAGCCGGACACCAATCGGGAAACACCGTATTTGGAAACTCCGTGCTGCCTTGCCCTGTGCTCAACAATTTTCTCCGCAATTTTATATCCGTTCCAACTGGCCATAAGGGGAATAAACCGGTGAAAATCTCCGTAAAGCCGAATGCTTTTTGCAACTTCCGCCTTATACACCTTTAATCCGCAGTTAAAATCGTGCAAACGTTGCCCGCAAACAATGGAAACAATTAAATTGAAGAACTTGCTGGGGACTGTTTTATGCCAAGGGTCATGGCGTTTCTTTTTCCAGCCGCTTACCAAATCGCAATTCTCAAGCATCTTCAGCATTTCGGGAATTTCTGCGGGATTATCCTGCAAATCGCCGTCCATCGTCGCTATGTATTTGCCCTTTGCTATGTCAAACCCATACGATAAGGCTGCGGCCTTTCCGCAATTATATTGAAATTTAACTGCTTTTACAAAACTATATTCTTCGGATAATCTTTGCAAAACCTCCCAAGAATTGTCCCTTGAACCGTCGTCTATCGCTATCACCTCAAAATTCTGCTCTAGCGGCAAAACAACGGCTTTAATTTCAGCAAGCAATTCCTGCAAACTCTCGGCTTCGTCTTTTATGGGAATTATTATGCTTAAATTCATTTTTCCTTGCTCTTATCCATAACCCATTTTTTCAAAACCGAATCCAATTTCATAAGATCCATAGGCTTGCTCAAAAAATCGTTGAAGCCGTTTTCCAAAAACATCTTTTCACTGCCGGCTAAAGCGTTTGCCGTCAACGCTATTATCGGAATGTTCTTTGCATAATCGCTGTTCAACTCTCTTATCTTGCGTACAGCTTCTACGCCGTCCATTCCCGGCATCATGTGGTCCATGAAAATCGCCGAATATTTTGTGCTCTGGTTCATTATCTTGGCTATGGCTATTTTGCCGCTTGGGGCAGTGTCTATAAGCATTCCATACGGGCGCATAAGGCCTTGCGCAACTTCCAGATTCAAAGGCATATCATCCACTATCAAAACATGAGCGTAGGGCATTTGGTTATAAACCGGCTTTATGCTTCTCTCCTCTTTGCTAATTTGAGTGCCGAAATTTTTGAGCCTGTTCACGGTTTTTTCGGATATGGGGGTTTCATTTCTGAGCTGCTGTTTTATCTTAACGGTAAAGATGGTGCCTTTGCCGTATTCGCTTTCAACGGTTATAGCGCCATCCATCATCTGCACGAGTTCCTTTGTTATGGATAGTCCCAGCCCTGAACCGTCTAATTTTGTGTCAAACTGGCTGTATTTGGAGTAAAAATTATCTATGTCCTCTTTCTTCATGCCCATGCCGGAATCATTTATTTTGGAAATCAGCCAAATATCATTGTTATCACGTTCAAAACCAATGCTCCATTCAACCGTTCCGCTCTTGGTATATTTAAAAGCGTTTGACAATATATTGTCAAATATCTGTTTTACCCTGAGTTCGTCTCCAATCAAGCGGCTCGGTAAATTCTCATCTATATTCAAATTGAACTTTATCAGTTTAGATTCCGCTGCTACGGCATTTGAAGAAACTACGCTGTTCACAAGGCTCGAAATCTCATAATCAACAGGCACAAGTTCCAATTTCCCGTGCTTTATCTTTGAAAAATCCAAAATATCATTTATAAAACCTACAAGAACCGCACCGGAATCGTGTATTTTAGATGCATTCTCAAATATTTCATTGTCCAAATTCTTTTTAGCGAGTACCAAATCATTAAAACCCATAATGTTATTCAAAGGAACTCTTATTCCCTGGCTCACTTTAGTCAAAAAATCCATTTTCGCATTGGAGATTTTTTTGTCCGTCTCCTCCTGATTCAGCGAATTAACTTCTTGGACAAGCTGTTCAATCTTTTCTTCATATTTTTTTCTGTCTCCGCCGTAGAAAAACAGCAGCATTACAACGGCAATCAAATCAAAAACCGCAAACACCCCTATAAACGCCAGCATTCCCGAAATGCTTATTTCGGACTCATCTGCGCTTAGGGAATAAACGGTTATTCCATAACCTATTAAAATAGATGCCAAAAGCAAAAAAAGTATTTTTTGCAAGCTCTCTTTTTTTCCCATGTTATTCCTCCGTTTTATTCTTCTTTTTTCAACATCTTCAAATACGGCAGCAAATATCTATCACCAATGCTTTTCGGAACTTCCTTCAATCCCATTTCCAAATATTCTACAGCTTTATCGCTCTCGCCCGCAAACTGCAGCAAATCGGAGGCCACGGCATAATTGCGCCATTCTTCGGGGAATTGCTTTATGCCAATATCCAAATAATGAAGCCCCTTCTTCAAAATTCCGGAAACATCCTTATCTTCTTCCATCAACGCAAGCGCAAGGCTGTCTTTCATAGCCGTGGCAAGGCGGATATACATGGAATTATAACCGGAAAGAAGCTGCTTTGTTTCACCGTCTATATAAGCCGTGCTATCGCCCAATCCTCTGTATTTAAACACGCTATCAATCAGGTAGGCGGTTCTGTTCACATCAATGCTGTCTTTGGTTGATGCTAGCTTTCCCTTAATCAAATCCCAAATCATGCCTTTTTGCACCATATACTTGTCCAGGCCAACCGCATTGGAAAGCCCCACGGTTGTTGAAACATGAATCGGCCTGTCCAAATTATTCATTGTCAAATCAACCACCAGTTTATACTGCGTTTGCATAAGACCGCCTTTGCGAGGTTCGCCCCATTCTTTTAACGCGGTATATGTCTGGAGCCATAGCTTTCGCTTATCCAAGTCCGCATTTATTTTTGCAGAATCCGCAGCGGATGCGGCTGTTTCCAGGCGAATTTCCAAAATATCAATATCGCGGGCAAGCCTTGGTATATTTCTTTCCGCCATATCAATCCAATACGCTATTTTTTGCGATGGCATATCATAATTTTTTTCGGAAAGCGCAAACTCCCTGTCTATGCCGGCTTTATTGTAACTCAGTTTTAACTTAGGCGGATTATCCAGCATTTGCTTTATATACCAATCGGTGTTGCCAAGGCTCAAATTCACAACCCTAACGTCCTTGCGAATACCCGCAACCTCCTGAGCAAACCAAAGCGGGAATGTATCGTTATCGCCGTTGGTAAAAACTATAGCATTGGGTTCACAACTCATGAGCAGATTATACGCATAATCCCAAGGCACCCATAAATTTGCCCTGCTATGTTCCTTGTAGTTTGCAAACAGGGGAATTGCGCCGCAAAGCACGGTAATTGCAATCCCGCTCGGCTTTAGCAACATTATTTTCCTTTGCTGAATAGTCAAAAGCAAAAACCCTATGCCTAGCCCGTAAAGCAAAGACATAAATATAAATGCGGGAGAGTAAAAATAATCCCTTTCCCGGACCTCCAAATGCACCGGGTCCGGCAGCGACGGTGCTTGCCAACCTACACTCTTGAATGTAGCCTGTATTTTACTCCAGTTCTGCCATGCTGCGCTTTGCTCGTGTTTGCTTTGCTTTTCGCCTTTGGCGTAATCGGTGTAAATCTTGCGCTGAATATTTAAAAGCTCATTAGGATTTGGAATGTTGGGAGCTGCCGCAATTATTCCTCTTTTGGAAAGTTCACCCGTGTAAAGTTGCATTTCTCTTACCCAGGCCTCGCCATCGCGCCGTTCTGTTTTGGTGCCATCTGAAAAATTGATATACCACACAAGACCCGCAGAGCAAAACCCGTAAAGCAAGGCCAAATAAATGCCGATGTTTTTGTTTTTTCTGCAAGCTATGGCTATAATCCAAATCAAAAGCCCGTTAAATAGCAGGAAGATAATAGCTTGGACAGGTTCATTTTCGCCTATGCTCGCCATAAGGGTTGGAAATTTTAAAGAGCCTCGCTCAATGGGTTCGTTCCCTTCCGGGTCTATGGCGTAAAAACCTTTCTGGTAGTAGCTAACCTGACCCACCTTGAACGGAGTGTATTGCGCTATCTGGTAGCCGCCATAGCTCATATGAGGAAACACCAGAATTTGGTTGTCCAGTTGGGCGCGGCGGTAAAAAGCCCTGCTTATCATGCTTTCGGAGCCATACTGCTTGCGTTCCAAGTAATCGTAAAAAGCCCGCCAGTTTTCCCCATTCGGCAAAAGATTGCCAAGCAGCAAATTGCCGTTTTCGTCTCTGAAGTTTATTTCCGGGTCGTTCTCATCTATAATCGGGTTCAATTCCGAGCGAATTGGAATGTATAGGTGCGTGCTGTAACCTATGAGGGCCACAACCGTAAATGCCAGGGAAAGGGCTATGTCTCTGCGAAAATTAGCGCTATAGGAACTTTTCCTGATTGCAAGCCATGCTACAAACAGAACCGCAAGGAGAATTATAGACCATGATATGAAGTTTGACACTGCATAAACGGCGGAGAACAGAACGGTACCGGTAACCCATATTGGCCATCTATTTACTAGCGTTTTAAATGGGGTTTTGTCTGCGAACAAAAGCAGTATGAATATAGCGGGAATGGTCATCATTGTATATAGATGAACACCTATGCCCAAAAATCCCAGATAGCATATTAGAACCAGGTACTGGCTGCCTCGTTTCTCGTCTTTGCAATCCAAATAGAGCAGAGCGAGATAGGAAATCAGCATCACTATAAACATCGCAAAGCCATAGACCTCGGCTTCCACGGCGTTAAACCAGAATGTATCCGAGAACATCAGCAAAAGCCCGGCGGAAAGGGAAGCTGCAGTCAAAATAAACCGGGAAGCATTTTTGCTCAACCTAACCATCAAATCCCAAGCGAAAAGCACGGTTACATAAACCGTGGCCGCCGATGCGAAAACCGATATGTAATTGACCCTTTTTGCAATTTCCTCCACCATTGGCAGCATGATTATCACTGCACGCGCAAAAAACACGAAAAACGGGGTTCCTGGAGGGTGAGGGATGCCAAGGGTATAGGCACTGGCTATAAATTCGCCGCAATCCCAAAAACTCACGGTTGGAG
>JAISSJ010000114.1 GCA_031273195.1 Candidatus Fibrimonas sp. | reverse complement strand
AGATACGCTTTTGGACGTCTATTTTAAGGAGCAGTGATGTCAGATTTATCCGATGACGAAAATAGAATTGTAAATAAAAGATTAGATACGGTTTTAGGAATTTGGGATAAAGTATCTCGCTCCCCTCGTTTTGTAGAAAGTGGCGATACAATTTTTCATCTCAATGAAAAATTGCTTGGCGAGGTGATTTCTCATTATATCCATGATTTGAGGGCATTGAAACTCCGTTACAAAATTAGCGGTAAGGTACAGTTTCCTAAAATTGCAGGTTTAATGACTAATGCACTTGTTAAGTATAAGCCGTTTGTGCCTAGAATAGGAAACAATGATTTAAAACCTAATTCATTAAAAGCAAATGAAGTGTTTGCTGTATTTTATGGCTTATGTGTTCTTTTTGATATAGAGATTCTTCCCGATGGAGAACTTAGAACAAAAACCGGTGAAACCGTCAGAGAATTCATAGGTACTCCTTTAGGATTAAAGTGGCAAAATGACTTGCATTATTTGCTGAATTGTCGCAATTATACAGCAGAGAGTTTGATTGCCATTTTTGACACGCTTTGTATAGCTTTGTGTCCTGATTTGCTAAAATACGAAAGTGAAGGCTAGCTTGCTATTTTTTACGCAACGGGCACATTTGCGAAGCCCGTCCTGTGCGATAGGCACCCAAAACTCCGCTCACCGGCAAGGCAGGGCGTTGGATTTGCATCACGCCTGCAGGCCGTAAATGTCCTAAAAGTGTCGTGGATTGTATTTTTTAGGTTTGCCAGTTGTTGAAGAATGCGATGGTTTTCAGTCGGAATAGCGAGATTCGAACTCACGACCTTCTGCTCCCGAAGCAGACGCTCTACCAGGCTGAGCTATATTCCGAAATAGGTGTTAAAATATAGAAAAATAAATTTTACTATATTACCTATTATGAAAAAAATCGTTTCCTTTCTCGCTTTGTTTTTTGGCATTTCTTTTGCGCAAGCAAATAATAATGCAGTTGGTTTTTTCTTGCATGACGGCGGCAATAATTGGGGTGTGGACTTTAAGCATTTGGATAATTACAAAAACGCTTGGAACATTTATTTAAATGATTTGCGTTTTGGCAATACCAACGCTGTCGGTTTGAGTTTTGGCTATTATTTTTTATACAATGTTATTAAAGCAGATGCTTCGGCGGGCCGTTTCCCGATATATTGGGGGCCAAATATAGGCTTTGGTTATTGGAGCGGCGGCGACAAACCGAGTAGATACAGTGGATTGGATGTCGGAATAAACCTCACCGGCGGTGTGTCTTGGTTTTTGCCCACGTCTTTCAGAATGGACCTTTCATTTGAGCTATTATCCCCAAATTTGGGACATTGGCATCAAAGAAATGAGCAACCAGATAGCGGTAATTGGAAAACAACTAGTGATCCGGCATTCGGTTTAAAAGGCAGTTTAGGCTTTCGTATTCTCTTCCACGCCTACCTATTCTAATTCTTAGCCAGCCTAATCCCTTCCGGGCTAAGCTCCACCACACCCTGCTTCCAAAGCTTGCCCGCCAATTTTTTAAATCCCTTTTTGCTCATTCCAAAGTTTTTGCGGATTTCTTCCGGGGGGGAGTTGTCGGAAAAAGGCAAAAAGCCGTTATTGTTTTTTAGAGCCTTGAGCAGAGCCTCTTTGTGCTTATCGACCAAAGCATCAAAGCCTATGGGTGAAAGGCTAAGGGCTATGAGCGAGTCTTCCCTTATGCTGTGGATATAGCCTTTGCAAAAATCCCCTATGTGCATCCCCGTAGAAGCCGGATTGCAATAGAGCCTGCCTGTCCAGCGTTTGTTGATTATAAAGTCTATGCAGCGTTCCTCTTGAAAATCGTAGGCTATCAGCGAAACCTCCATCCCCTCTTTTAACTCGGAAACATCCCTGTCAAAATATCTGCGCAGTTTTTCCGTAGAGCTTAAACGACCGCTTTTTTCGTCTATAAAGATTCGCACTACGCAGGTATCGTTTTTTTCCAGTTCGCCGAGTTGGTTGTTGTAGGGCAAAATCAAATCCTTGTCCAGCCCCCAATCCAAAAAAGCACCGGCATCGTTTATGTCTTTAACACGCAGCACGGCAAATTCATCCACGCAGGCCTTGGATTTTTGCGTTGTGGCAATAGGGCGGGCTTCGTTGTCCAAATAAATAAACAGATTTATCTCATCGCCTATTTTCAAATCTTTAGGTGTTTTTGTTTTTGGCAAAAGCACCCTGTCGCCGCCGTCTTTTGTTTCCACATAAAAGCCCTGCGGCAGTTCTTCCAAAATCGTGCAATCGTTGTAATTTCCTAAAAACATTTGAAGAATGTAGAAATTCCTGTTGCAGCTAGGGCCAGCAGGGATATTACAAAAGGCGGCACGTGGGAATGCCCTGTTTGCTTTAAAGATTAAAAACCGCCATCATCTCCAAATGAAATGTTTGAGGATAAAAAGCAAAACCCTGAATATCAACAAGTTCATAGCCCGCATTTAACAGCTTGCGTGTGTCTCTGGCAAGTGTTGCCGGATTGCAGGAGATGTAGAGCAGTTTGCGGCTTTTGTTTTTGCAAAGAACATCGCACAGTTCGTTTGTGATTCCTGCACGTGGCGGGTCTATCAAAACGCAAGCCTCGCTTAAAAGCTCGGCGTTTTGGCTGCACCATTCCTCTGCACCCATCGCATAAAATTCGCAGTTTTTCCCAAGATTTCTCTCTGCGAATTTTTGGCACAGCGAATTTTGCTCAATGGCAATCACACGCTCAAACTTGCCTTGCAAAAAAGCGGAAAACAATCCAACTCCGCAAAAAATATCCAAAAGAAGCTCGCCCTCGTTTGCCGCTCTAGCAACTTCTCCTATCAACTTGGGAAGCAGTTCCAAATTGCTCTGAAAAAATACGCTCTCGTCTGCGTGAATATATTTGCCCAAAAATTTTTCGCTTTGGTTATCAAACAGATGTATCTTTTTTGTCAATGGAACTTCCTTTAACTTCTCATTTAGTTTTTCCGAAAGCACCATGCACTTTTTCACCGGAATTACGGTATTGCTGCCTCGCATTTCAAAGAACACCTGCGCCCTATAACGATAGCCCCACTGCGCGCCGCAGTGTATCTCAAAGTTTTGCGGCAAATTTATTTTTGCCGTTCTTGAAAACAAGTCCAAAGTTATTTGCCTCAAAAGCTCTACCTGCAACTCAAATTCCGCATATTGGGCATTGCAGCCACCGCATTTGCCGTAATATGGGCAAGGCGGAATTCGCCTCCCTTTGCCAGGTTCCAAAATGTTCAAAACACCAGCTTTAGCAAAATCCTTTTTCCGTTCAATTACCTTTATCTCTACAAGCTCTCCGGGAAGTGCCCCCTCAACAAAGCAAACCGAACCATCAGGCAAGCGGCCAAACCCGGCCCCGCCCTGAACGCACTTCTCAATTCTCAATTCTCAATTCTCAATTCTCAATTAACTAAAGCCTTTTCCCCACCTGAACCTTAGCCCAGTCGTTTACGCTCCAATAAACCAAGTATGCGGTTGTGCCGAAAATCACCTCAATAAAGCCGGGGGTTTGCAGTATCACTCTTTCTTTGGAACTCGTCATATGCTCCCCTGCGGAAGCAAGCATAATGCCGTTTTCCACAACGGTGCTTTTATCTGCGCTGCCATAGGGTTTCAGTTCGTAAGAGCCGTCGCTTTGAGACATATTGATGAATAACGCCACTTGTCCCTTTTCGGGATTTATCAAGTAGGCGGCACCGTCTATTAAACCGTCTCCGTTAAAATCGGCCTTTACAACCGTGAGCAGATTTTTGCTGTTTTTCAGCCTTACCGGGAAGTTTGACAGCTCCTTTGCATTTTCTGGATAACGCCATTCTTCCGGCGCAAAGAAAGGCACTGTATCTCCGGTTAATTTTGAAACAGGGAGTTTTCTCGGCTTTGTGTATTTAAAATCCAAATTGCCGTTTATGCCTTGCAATTCTATCTCGGTTTCCGTCACAGATAAAATCGGAAATGGCTTTTTTACTTCGTCTTTTATAATTTTCTCAATTTCCTTTAAGGAGCTTTGCGCTGCTTCTTCTTCACTTGCGGTACCTTCTATCACTTCGCTTGTGAAATTTTTTTGATACTTTCTTAGGGACTCCCTCTCTATGCGGTATTCTCCCTCAATGGATACTTTCAGCATATATTTCAAATCCACCTTGTCTTTTCCGAATTCGGGATAATTTATGCTGTAAATAGCTGTTTCTGCAAATTTCCAATCATCCGTGAGCTTTAGGGTGTCTTTCTCAAGAATGACTATGGAGCTTGGATCCGGTGCTTGCGGCCCGGCCAAAGACCAATTCCCTAAGATGGATTTCTGGCTTACGGCACTGCTGGCGAAAACAGCAAAGAATAGAACGCCCAAAAGAACTTTTTTCATAAGAACCTCGCTATAGTTTTGTGTGAAAAAATTAGAAAATTAATATCTTCTAAATCTGAGTTTTAGCACCAAAAAGAATGCTTCGGATATTATTCCGCCGCTCATTTTTGAGGAACCTTTGGTTCTATCGGTGAAAATTATGGGGATTTCCTTTATTTTAAAGCCTTTTTTCCAAAGGCGGTGCGTAGTTTCTATTTGAAAGCAATAGCCATCGCTTTTCAGCTTGTCAAGGTCAAGGCTTTGCAAAGCGGTGCGGCTAAAGCACTTAAAGCCCCCTGTTGCGTCCGAAAACGGCATTCCGGTTACCAATCTTGTGTAAAAATTTGCGCCATAACTCAAAATAAGCCTTTTCCAATCCCAATTCACAACGGAAATCTTTCCTTTTAAATATCGGCTTCCCAAAACCAATTCTGCGCTTTCCGCTTCCTCTAAAAAAATGTTCAAGGCCTTGGGGTTGTGGCTTCCGTCTGCATCCATCTCAAAAATTCTCTCATAATCCCTTTCCAACGCCCACCTGAATCCGGCCACGTATGCCGTTCCCAAGCCCATTTTTTTCTCACGCCGCAAAATGTGAACCCTGTTGTTTTCCTTTGATAAATTTTCAACATAATCTCCCGTGCCGTCCGGCGAGCCATCGTCAACAACCAAAATTTCCAGATTATCATTTTGCTTCAAAACCAAAGGGATAAAATCAGGAATGTTCTCCATTTCGTTGTAGGTGGGAATTATGACTAGGGCTTTCATTTTAACATTCAATAGGGCAGAGATTTTTCCAGACTTTTAATTTTTTCCTTATTCAAAAGCAAAACGCTTCTGGCGTGCCAAGAGCCGTCTAAAAACTGCCCCCGCGGGCCTTCTGCCAGTTTAAGAGCAAAGGATTTTCCCCCGATTGCGGCTTTTGCTTCCTTAACGCTAACCGTGAATTCGGTTGCGGGATTTTTCTCAACCCATTCCAAAATTTCTTCAGCGGTTTCGTGGCTTGCCGTGAAGCACGGAATACCGATTGAAACGCAGTTTCCAAAGAAAATTTCGCTGTAGCTCTCTGCGATAATCGCCTTTATTCCAAAGCGAAGCAGTGCTTGCGGAGCATGTTCCCGGCTGGAGCCGCAGCCGAAATTCCGATTGGAAACCAAAATGCCTGCGCCTTTGTATTTAGCATCTCTAAAGGGATGTGTACCGCCTTGCTTATGGATTTCTTCAATATCATCTTCAAAGGCGTGTTCGCCAAGGCCATCAAAGGTTACGCTTTTCAAAAACCGTGCCGGTATAATGCGGTCGGTATCAATATCGTTGCCCCTAAGCGGCAACCCTTTGCCGGTTATCTGCTCTATTGTACGCATGGGGGTAATCTAGTTATTTTTTCCCTATCATTGAAAAAAATTCTGCTCTAGTAGTCGCATTGCTTTTAAACGTGCCTATAAGTTTGCTTGTGAACATTACGGAGCCTGTTTTTTTTACGCCTCTGATGGTCATGCAGGAGTGAACGCACTCAAGTACTACGCCTACGCCTTGGGGTTCAAGGGATTTTTGTATGAGTTCCGCTATCTGGGTGGTTAGGCGCTCTTGTACTTGCGGGCGGTGTGCGTAAAAGTCAACGGCGCGAGCCAGTTTTGAAAGCCCTACTATGCGATTCCCCGGCACATAAGCCAAGTGAGCTACGCCGGAAAACGGGAGAAAGTGATGTTCGCAGATGCTGGTTACTGGGATATCCTTTAAAAGTATCATTTCATCGTATTTTTCAACGAATTGCGTGGCTAAAATATCTTCTTCTTTTTCTTCGTTGTCCAAGCCTCGCAAAAGCTCCGAATACATTTTTGCTATGCGAGCAGGTGTTTTTTGCAAACCTTCCCTTGAAGGGTTCTCCCCCAAGCCTTCTAAAACAAGACGAAATCCGTCTTCAATTTTTTTTAAATCCATTGGGGGAATATAGAAAGCTACCTAACTACAATTTTCCGCACAGAGCTTCCCTGCTTAACCAAATAAACTCCCGGCTTTGCCGGTTTTGTGCTGCCCACCGGTTCACCTTTCATGGTGTAATATGTTGGGATTTCGGAATGAGTGGGTGGTGTATAATGAGCAATTGGAGTAGTATCATAGGAGCTACTTGAAGAAGGAACAGCAGAACTAGAACTCTTGACTGCTGAACTTGAGGAAGGAGCAACAGAGCTAGAGCTTTTGATTGTTGAACTGGAAGAAGAAACATGAGTACTTGAACTGGAGGTTGGAACGGCAAATACAAGGTCATTGCCGCTTGCCGCCAAGCTGAAATTACCGCTGGCCAGAATAAAACTAGAGGCAAAACTCGCACCGCCTACTACCGCTACATCTCCGGCAGTGCCAGACATAGTTAGCGTATATTTCTTTCCTTCGGGGGCAAAGCCATCGGCAACGCTTAACTTTCCTTTAGGAACCTGTATTCGCCCTGTTATTGTGGGTGAACCTCCAAGTATAACCGTGCTTCCTCGCATTTGAGTTTGGATAGCGTAGCCTTTGCTGGTGCTTTCCACCGTCCCGCCGACAATCTTCAACACTCCGCCATCAATGCAAATTGCGCTGCCACCTGAATTTTCATATTCATAGGTGTTGGCAATATCGGCAGTGCTCGTTACAGAAACTTCTCTGTCAATAACTACCGTGCCGCCACATTCCTGGTCCCCTGATGCACCCAATTTCGAAGTGATTTTTCCCGAAAGGGTAATATTGCCCCACTCGCTGCCTACGTTAAAAAGTGCCCGTTGAAAGTACTCGATGTCCAAAACGCTTCCGTCTCCGAACCTTATTGAAACATCGCTGCCACTGGCATCATTCCTTATGGTGGTAAGCACTGGGCAGAGAGCGTACATCATGCAGGGCTGGGTTGTTAACGGTAACTCCGTGCCGTTTTTGGTAACCGTGAACTGCTCCCCAGAGCCGGTGATGACGTAGTCGGAGGCAGTTTGCGTAAAAGCCGTCTCAGGTAGCAAAGCTATGAACAAGGCTGCGAGGAACTTGATTTTGTTCATAAGAAAACTCCTATTATTTATAAACTACTATTTTCCTCACAGAACTTCCCTGTTTAACCAAATAAACTCCCGGCTTTGCGGGTTTTGTGCTGCCAACCGGCTCGCCTTTCATGGTGTAGTAGGTTGGAATTTCGGAATGAATGGCGGGTAATGGAGTATGAGCAATGGGAACAGGTTCTGCGGAGCTGCTGGAACTTCCACCTGATGAACTGGAAGAAGGAGCAACGGAGCTGGAGCTTTTGGCTTCTGAACTGGAAGAGGAAACAAGAGAACTTGAACTGGAAGTAGGAACAGCAAGAACAAGGTCATTGTCTTTTGTCGCCAAGATAAGGTCGCCGCCATCGGCCAGCGTAAAATTAGAGATAAAATCCGCACCGCCCTTTACCGCCACACTGCCAACAGCATCAGCGAGAAGCTTTATCGTGTATTGTTCTCCTGCTGGGGCAAAAGCAGGGTCTGTGGCTACGCTTAACGCTTCTGCTTTAACTTGCATAGTTCCCGTTATTGTGGGCGAACCGCCAAGAACAACCTGGCCATTGCCGCCGATTGCAGGAAAATCAATGGCGTAGCCGGTATTGGTGCTTTCCACCGTGCCGCCGAAAATCTTCATCTCTCCGCCAGCGATGCAAATCGCATTGCCGCCAGCCGTGGTGTTGGCAATATCGGCAGAACTTTCCACAGAAAAGCTGCTTGAGATAATTACCGTGCCACTGGGGCTTCCTGCCGCTGATGCAGGAGCCGTCGAAGTGATTTTCCCTGAAAAGTTAATCTTGTTCATGCCGAGGGTGCCGGGACCGTTGATAAAGAAAGATGCCGTTGCCTGGCCGATGTCCAACACGTTTGTGCCGTTTCCGAACTGTATTCCAATATTAAAAGGAGGACTTATGCCTGGTCCCAAAGCATTTGCCATTGCATCCGATATTATAGCGGTAATCACCGTTTGGATTGACTCGTCAGTCTTTATAGGCATTGTGCTGCCGTTTTTGGTAGCCGTGAACGACGGCCCGATAGGTGATACCCCGCCTGTGATGGTGTATTTGTATTGGTCGGCTAACTGCGCAAAAACCGCCGTGGATAGCAAAGCCCACAACAGGGCTGCGAGGAATGATTTTCTTGTTTTCATAATGAACTACCTCACTACTATTTTCCTTACCGAACTTCCCTGTTTAACCAAATAAACTCCCGGCTTTGCAGGCTTTGTGCTGCCCACAGGCTCTCCCTTCATGGTGTAGTATGTTGGGATTTCGGAATGAATAGTGGGTGATGGATTGTAAGCAATGGGAACAGGCTCTACGGAGCTGCTGGAACTCCCGCCGCCTGATGAACTAGAGGAAGGATTAACAGAACTGGAAGAAGGATGAAGACATTCTACCAAGCCACAGTTACTTGAACTGGAATTGGAAGGGGTTGCAAGGACAAGGTCATTGCCGCTTTTCTCCAAGATAAGATTGCCGCTATTGGCGGCCAGCGTAAAATTAGAAAGAAAATTAGCACCGCCGCCTACCGCCACACCGCCGGCAGCACCATAGATAAGGAGTGTGTATTGTCCTGCGGGGGCAAAGGTAGGGTCAACGCTTAACGCTCCTGTCCTAACTTGCATATTACCCGTTATTGTGGGCGAACCGCCAAGAACAACCGAACCGCCACCGCCGGTTATAGGAAAATCAATGGCGTTGCCGGAATTTGCTTTCACCGTTCCGCCAACAATCTTCGCTTGTCCGCCAGCAACGCTAATCGCATTGCCACTCATTGTGTTTTCAATATCGGCAATGCTTTCCACAGAAATTCCGCTTTTGATAATTACCGTGCCAGCGGGGCCCTCGACCATTGATCCACCTGATGCCGAAGTGATTTTCCCCATAAGGGTAATATTGCCCGTGCCGCCTTCGAAAGTTACCATTGCCGTGCCGATATCCAACACTTTCGTGTCGGTTTCGAACTGTATTGCAAAAAAAGGATTTGTTCCGAATGTGCTGGTTGCGTCCGCCATTATAGCATCAATCGCAGCTTTGATTGACGGGTATATCGCTAACGAACCGCCGCTTCTGGTAACCGAGAACTGTATAACTGGAGTGTCGCCGCCAGTATCTGTTTCTATGATATATCGCGGCAAGGGGCTTACTGCAAAAGCCGCCGTGGATAGCAATGCCCCGAACAGGGCTGCGAGAAATGATTGCTTGGCCATAACTAAACTCTCCTATGCAATGTAGCAATTAAAGGATCCTTTAAATGCTACACCCAAATATAGAAAAAAGTTGCATTTTTCTACCTTCCTCCAATGGATAAAAGGCAGAAAATCAATGACTGGGCAAAGCTAAACAAAATTCCCGGCAAAATACAGGCCGTTTTCACGGCGGAGCCGGAAGGCGGCGATTGGCGTTATATTTTAAGAGAGGTGAAAGGCAAAAAAAACCTTGCTTGGGAAGGGATTCCGGACGAACCTTTACCGGAAAATTTGCAGAAAATAGAAGTGCAGTTGGAAAAAGAACATTTGCGTTTTTTCAAAAAACAAATCATGCAGATAATTTTTCGCTCGGATGGCGGCGGCGGTTATGGAGTGCTTATACAAGCCGCCTTGAATACACCGGAGCAAAGCCGTGCCTATAAAACTTTTTTGGAATACCTGCAAAGAATGCACCCCGAAATCCTGTGTGCCCACTCCGTTCAAACAAAACCCATTTTCCCCTTTGATACCTCCAATCCTCCACCTGCTATGCAATACATCTTGCACAAAGGCTTTGGCTCGGAGTACATAAAACTCGCATCAACCGAATTGTGCTTTCACATTTTGGACTGGCTCCCAAAAAGCAAGGGAACATATTTGCGTTTGGGAGAAAAATTGCGGGAGTGGCTGCACCCCGCAAAAGACGACCGCTTGCTCTCTTGCCACTGCGGCGGTGCTGCGGAGAGCATTCAACTTTGCAAAAGTTTCAAGGATGTTCACTGCCTTGATGTGCGGGAATGGGCGAAATTATCCTTTACGCAGAACGTTAACAGGTTGCAAATAAAAAATGCCCGCTTTTACCGTGAAAAACTGGATGAAGTTTGGATTAAAAAATTTTTCGCCAGTGAAATCAACAAAGGCAAATGGACAATCCTGCTAAATCCTACAAAGGGTGAACTGTTAACGCAGCCTTTGACGCAAGCGATAGCAAGCACAAAACCGGAACGAGTAGTTCACATAATCGGCGATTTGGAAAACGCCGCAAAAGAGACGAACCGCTGGCGAAGCTGCGGATATGTTTTGCGAAAAATCATGCCCATAGAATGGCATCCCAATATCAGGCGTTTGGATTTGGCCATGCTTTTTGTGCCGGACAGGGCGGGGTTGCTGGGGAGGAAGGCTAGTATGAAACCCAAGAAAAATCCTAAGCTGAATTATGCTCCTAAATACAGAGAAAAATAATGGCAACTGTTCTCACAAAAAAAGAGGCTCTTAAACTTTGGAAAAATGCGAGCTGGACCGAACTTGCAAAAGCGGCACACGAAAAACGGATTCAAATTCACGGCAAAAAAAATGTTAGCTACACGGTTTTTAGGATAATAAATTATACCAATATTTGCAAAATCGGCTGTTCTTTTTGCTCGTTCAAAAGCACTGCCGGGGATTTGCCATATACGCTTAGTTTCGGGGAAATTCGCACTTTGGCGTTAAAGGCGAGAAAGCAGGGGGCGAGCGGAATTTTTTTGCAGGGCGGAGTTAATTCAAACATTACTCTTGATTATTACTTGAAGGTTTTGGAGTTGCTGAACAAAAAGCTGAAATTTCCTGTGCGGGGTTTTTCTCCGGTGGAGCTTTTTCATCTGGCGAAAAACAGTAAAATGCCCTTGCCGGAACTTTTGCAAAGATTAAAGGCGGCGGGGCTTTCTTCTGTGCCGGGTGCGGGTGCAGAAATAATGACTGCAAAAATGCGGAAAATATTATCTCCGAAAAAATTGTCTGCAAAGGAGTGGTGCGGCGTTATGGAAGAATGTCACAGGCAAGGGCTTAAAGGCAGTGCGAACATAGTGGTGGGTTCAACCGAAAGCCCCGAAGATATTGTTGAGCATTTGAATTATATCCGAGAGGTTCAAAACAAAACAGGCGGCTTTCAAAGTTTTATCCCCTGGGTATTCCAGCCACAAACGGATGATTTTCCCATTCGCCATGTGCGGAGCGATGAATACATAAAACTCGTTGCCCTTTGCAGGTTGTTTTTCCACAACATACCAAACATTGAGGTTTCTGTTCTCGGCATGGGCAAGGTGCTGGGCGAGCTTGCCCTTTATGCGGGTGCAAACGATATCAGCAGCGTTGTTTTGGAAGAGCGTGTTATGCGTTCACAGGGAATTGCAAGCATTGAAGAGGCAGAGGAGTTTATAATGAATGCGGGGTTTACCGCTGTGAGGCGTGGGATAAATTATTAGTTACCCAAACTTCACCTCAATCTTGCTCGCCGCATTCTTGGCTTTTTTAATGGCCTCGTCAACGTTTGCTCCCCTTGCCAAAACCACACCTAACCTGCGATGTCCGTTGATGCTCGGTTTCCCAAAAAGACGGAGCGAAGTATCGGGTTCGCTTAGAGCATTTTCCAAGCCGGAATAGGAGATTAAATCGCTTTTGCCGTCCACCCGCAACGCAACGGAGGCACTTGGTCCGTGCAGTTTTATGTTTGGAATCGGGAGGCCCAAAATCGCTCTTGCGTGCAGGGCGAACTCGCTCAAATCCTGAGAAATCAAGGTGACCATTCCCGTATCGTGCGGGCGGGGAGAAACTTCGGAAAAGAAAACTTCATCGCCTTTTACAAAAAGCTCAACCCCAAAAATTCCATAGCCACCCAAAGCACCTGTGACCGCTTTCGCAATACGCTCGGATTCTCCCAATGCCTTTTCGCTCATATCTTGCGGTTGCCAACTCCAGCGATAATCGCCTTCAATTTGCACGTGCCCTATCGGTGTACAAAAAGAGGTGCCTTTTGCATGGCGAACAGTCAAAAGCGTTATCTCGTAATCAAAGGGAACAAAGCCCTCAACAATAACTTTGCCGCCGCCCGCTCTGCCGCCGCTTTGCGAATAATCCCAAGCGTGTTCAATATCGGCTTCCGTTTTTATCGCACTCTGCCCACGTCCGCTTGAACTCATTATGGGTTTTACAACGCAGGGGATTCCTATTCCCTTCACTGCCGCCAAAAATTCCTCTTTTGTTTCCGCAAATTTATATGTGCTCGTTTTCAATTTCAAATCTTCTGCGGCAAGGCGGCGAATGCCTTCCCTGTTCATGGTTAATCTGGCGGCTTTTGCGGTGGGAATAACGTTATAGCCCTCTTTTTCCAGTTCCAAAAGGGTGTCGGTAGCAATGGCTTCAACTTCCGGGATTATGTAATCGGGTTTTTCCTGCTCTATAACTTTACGCAAGTCGTTGCCGTTTAGCATTGAAAACACGTGGCTGCGGTGGGCAACCTGCATTGCCGGGGCGTTCTCGTATGAGTCGCAAGCTATGGTTTCTATGCCAAACCTTTGGAGTTCAATAACCACTTCTTTGCCAAGTTCGCCGGAGCCGAGTAAGAGAGCCTTTTTGGAATTGGATTTGAGAGGAGTGCCGAATTTTGTCATGTGAGGAAGTTAGAAAATTCTCCGCCTGCTACGTTAGCGACGGGTTGAGCAGGTAATTTACTATTTTTCAAAGTGATGTCCGTTGAATTTGTCAGAAGAAGGCTTGTTATACGCTTGCAGTCAACCCCAGACAGCGTGTATGTAAATAAACTTACAAACAAAATCGTTGCATTGGAAAAATCGCTTAACTCGGAGGTTGAGTTTGTCAATTATCCTTCAGGCAACGGCAGCATAGCGGTCAAGTTTAAAAACGGGGACTCGTATGAATTTTTAAACTACAGGGATCCGTATAAAGACAAAAATAAGCGGCCACCGGACTACAAGCCACCGGAAATAGAATACAAAAAATTAACCGTAGAAATAAAAGAAGACGCGCCCGAAGAGAAATTCGGCATATTCTGGTTTTGCATATATGCCTTGCTTGTGGCTATAGCGGTGCTTGATGTGTTTGTCTGTTGGTTTATTGTTACTCATCTCCGATGATTTTTTTTACCCTTTCTGTGTACAAATGCTCTTTTAAAATATGTTCCCTTGCGTTTTTTGCAATCTCGCTTTTTGCGCTTGAGTTTTTTAAATAAAATTTAACCAGTTCCGCATATTCTTCAGGAGAGTCGGCGGCGCAAACGGCATTTTTCGGAAACAGTTCAAACAAATCGCTTTGGGAATCGCTGATAACAAAGCGTTCGCAAAGAGGAATGTCAAAAACCCTTTGATTAACCGCGGCAGGCATTTGGCAACTGGTTATGTTTATGTGAATATCCCCCAGCGAGTAATGCGAACACAAGCCCTTGCGGTAGTCTATATCAGGCAAGGTTTTTGCCCTGCTCCCAAACATCGCCTTCCACCCCTTGGCGTCACCTGCGAATTGCAAACCCAAACCGAGCAAAGGCTCCAGGCACAAACGCCGCTTTTCGCTGCTCGCCAAGTGAATGCAATAACTCGCAAACCACGCCTCATCTTTTGTATCGCCGGGTACTTGCTCTGCGCTCATTTTTCCGGTTAAAATCTGGAATGCCGCATTCTGCACTATGGGCAAAGCCTCTTTCTCATCGTATTGAACGTGCCTCCAGATTTCATCCAGAAAATCACCCGCCATCGCAGAACCGGTGAACATCAGATTGTAAACAGGCTTTTTGTTCTGCGGATAAAACAGATGCGAATCACCTGCAAGCGGCAGCCACTGCGCATTTGCAAAACCCTTTTCTTTTAGCCAAGGAATATAAGCCCGTTCCCAAGTCCATGCGAATATGTTTTCGCATTGCGATTTGTTCAGCAAACAGGCTATAGGGCGAGGGTCATCAACAAACCAGATATGCACAGGCACGGAAAATCTGCGACAAACATTCAGCAAAATTCCTTCGGGGTCAATGCCTTTTGCATTTACGCAAAGAACAAGGCGAGGCGTGTTTTTTTGAAATTGCTCCATAAGGTGCGATTCCAGCGCAGCAGGATTTTCACTTTCTTGCGGGAGGGTTATGCAAGGGAGGTTCAGGTCGTTCAGGGCATTTAAAATTTCCTGTTGCAAAAAATGGGTGCCAAATGGCAGGGCAATTGGATTGTTGCCCATCGCAACGTTTAAAACAACCTGCAATGCACCTTCCGCATCGGTTTCGCAATACCTTGCAGCGGCGGGGTGGCGAATTACCGTCACATGGTTGCCCTTGAAAATGTCTGCAAACAGCGATAAATCTTCGTTGAACAATATAACTTGTAAATTGGTTAATTTTTCTTTTACAACTTCAAGGTTTTCGGGGAAGGCATCGCACAGAACAACCAGTTGAACCTCGCCCGGCGGCAAATCATTTAAAAATTCCAAATGATACCCAAGCCCGGTACCCAAGGCAAAAACAACGCCGGAAGTTTTTTGCGGCCTGAACCAGCTTCTTTCTTGCTCCGGCTTTATTGCGCTGTGCAAAAGCCGTTCAAAAGCATCGCCGTGAATACGTGCACTCAAGGCTCCGGAAGAGGCTCTGAAATGCTCGCACCGCATTTTATTTAGCTATTTCAGCCGTTGGAATGCCTTTGTGTTCGTTTGCTTTTTCGTGGTGCTTTGAAAGCTGCACCCTCATTTTTGAAATAGCCACATCCAAAGCTTTGCCAAAGTTTTCTTCTTCCGCTACTGCAGCAAGCGCATTGCCTTTTACGGCTGTTGTTATTTCTACCTTGCGTTTAAGCTCAACGCCGTTTGCAATTTTAGAAATGCC
>JAISSJ010000112.1 GCA_031273195.1 Candidatus Fibrimonas sp. | reverse complement strand
GCTGCACACAGACGGGAAGACTGACCCAAAGTTCAACGAAAGTACAGGTGCGGTAACGGGCATTGGCTCCCAAACCATTAGAAATATACAAAAGGTTCTTGATGCCGCTTATGAACAGGGAATTGTAGTCTCGCTCACCCTTTTCTCTTTTGACTTGCTCAATGTTGAAAATAACAATCCTAACAAAACGACTGCTGAGTTAGAACGTAACGAAAAGTTCCTCACCGTACCGGCTAATCTTGATACTTACATTCAAAAGGGGCTTAAACCCATACTTGATTCGGTTGGCAATCATCCGGCGATAATGTGTTGGGAAGTATTCAACGAACCTGAAGGGATGTCTTCGGATGCTGGCGGGTGGGCTACAAAGAAAATAGCAATGTCGCATATTTTGAGGTTTACCGCAAAAATCGCCGCAGAAGTACACCGTAGCACAAAAAAGATGGCATCTACCGGTATTCACGAGTTCGGTAAAATGAAAACTTATTACTCCGATTCAAAACTCAAAACGGCTTCCGGCAGCAACGATGCAGATGCATACTTAGACTTTTACATGGCCCACTACTACCCGGAATACATAGGAACCTCCGGTTCCCCGTTCCACAACCCGGCAAGCTTTTGGAATATGGACAGACCCGTATTAATCGGAGAGTTCCCCGCTCAAAGCTGGGGGCCTGGGACAGGATACAGCAATATACAGCCAAATACGGCAATGACTATCACAGCCGCATACGAGTACGCCTACAACAACGGTTACTGCGGCGCGATGAGTTGGTCAATAACCGAGGGCGACAAACAGAAGTTCGGCAGTTTTTCCACAACCCAGCCAGCTCTGCAAAATCTTTATGCGAAACATCCAGAAGACATCCGCCCTACATCCAGTCCTTCTGTGTCGTCATCTTCCAGCAAAGCAAGCAGCTCAAGCATAGCGGCATCCTCTTCCAGCAGCTCTCGCCTTTCAAGCAGTTCTCGCTCCTCAAGCAGTTCTGGCGCAACAGCATCTTCTTCCAGCAGTTTGCAGTCTAGCAGTTCAGGTGAAACGACTCCTATCACGGTGCTAAACACCATTCCAAGCGCAAAATTCCAAGTGCGCTCTTTGAGCAATGGAACTCTGCTGGTAGAAAGCCAGGCAAATACCGCAATTCACCTGTATAACACAAACGGAAGCCTTGTTCAAAAGATTTCGATACCTGTTGGTTCCAGCATGGTTAAAGTGTCTGTTCCTGCCGGTATTTATGTTGTTAAAAACGCTAAAACCGGACAGGTGCAAAGGGTGTTGGTGAGGTAATTTACTTTACAACAAAAGACATTCCAGTTTGCTTGCTACCAACTTTAACTCGGGCGTAATAAAGCCCGACCGGCAGGTTCAAACGGAAACTGTGAACTCCTGCGTTAAGATTGCCGTTATGCAAAGAACTTATGCGCACACCGGATAGATTAAACACTTCAAGACGGACAAATTCGCCGGAGGAAATATTTAAGTTTAGGTTGCCGTTTGCATAATGCAAGTTTGCCGGTGTTTTTGCCAAAAGCGGGAGTGTTGGCACAGGAGGGTTTCCACCTAAATAAACAGTCTTTATTTCTGTTATCGCATCTCCGCCATTCATGTTTGCAGCTATGCTGAAGACATCATATTGAGTGTCAAAATCTGTGATAACCAAAGAACCCGCCTTGAAGTCGTCGAATTGCACTACCCCGGAATACCCGTTTGAAAAAGTTTGAATCAGGAAAGAACGCACATTAGATGCAGTCATAACATCTTTGAAATCCGAACTTAAATTGTAGGAGCAGGTAGTCCAAGTTTCTCCAGCCGGAACCTCGCAAAATTTATCCGAGTCATTCCAAGTCCAATTTTCTCCAGATTTTACTACCAAGCGCAATCTAAAGGCAGGTGAGGAGCCAACAGTTCTGGCTTTGAAAGTGATGGTAGAGTTATTCGCCAAATTAACCGTAGGATTAGGGTATTCTATAGTAGCTTCCGAACTTACACTTTCATAGGTCACCTGCATTACACCGTTGCCGCTTGTGACTTCAGGAGTATAATCCTTTATTTTAATGTATTGTTCGTGTTCAGCGGCCAGAGCTTCCATGCCGGGCTTTGCCGTGGCGTAATTGTGGGTCACTGCATTTCCGGCTACTTCATCATTAAAGCCGTTGTAATCCCAGGATAAGGCACCTGCATAGCCGTTATCATAAGCGTATAAATAAAGTTCTTCCGGTGTTTTAGATTCTACCTTGTAAGCAGAGAATCTTTCTTTGTTCCAGCCGGCGGCGGAAAATTCTCCTATGACCAGAGGTTTATCTAACTCCCAAAAAGAGAATGGATGGTCAAAAGGATTCTGCGCTGAATTTTGATGTTCGGGATAAAAATGCAACTGTAAAAAATCCAGCCAGTTTTTGTCTTTCCAGTATTGCAAATCCGAGGCGCAATGAATTCCGGTAGAGACCAATGTTCCGGTTGAATTCTCATGAATAGCGTCTGCCATTTTTTCCGAAAAATCGACAATGCTTTCTATGCTTATTCTCTGGTCTGTCCATCCATGATTTGCAATCATTCCTTCCGGTTCGTTAAAAAGCTCCCATGTCATTAAAGCAGGGTGGTTGCCTATGGCTTCCACAACGGGAATTAGAGCTTTGTTTATAAAGGCTTCCGCTGCCGCATCGTCACTAAAAAGGGCCTTGTTTGCCGTTATGTCTATTTTATCGTTATAAAGCCCCCATTGATTGCTTTCCATCAAATTATGGCTGAACAGGCACATGCTAACCATAACGCCGTATTCCTCTGCAATATCCAGAGCTTTTTTCATGTTTGTTATGGTGTTCGCCGGCAAGCCGGTTACCCTGTGAGTGCTTTGGTCTATCACGGGGCTTTGGCTCATGTTGTTGAATAGCCACCAGCGGATAGTATTGCCGCCTGCTGCTCTAATATCCTGAACCGCCTTGCGCCATTTGTTTTCGTCAAGGGCACCTGCGCCAACATCGGAATTGTAGTCAATCCAAGCGAGGTTCATGCCGCTGAAAAAGATTTTTTCCCCCTTGTATTTAAACTGGGTTCCGTCAACTACCAGATCTGGGGCTGCGTATATGGCTTGCATAAGCACAATGAAAAATAGAAAGCGTTTCATGCTCTAGCTCCCGTATCTTGCGATACTTTTTGTGGTTTATGTTGTTAATATAATAATTTTGGTGCTAATGTAGCAACCTTTACCGCTAACTCCTCTACCTTTGCCGTTTTGGAGCGGGTTCAATGCGGGGAATTAACCATTAAGGTGGATTTAGCGGAAGAGGCTTCTGTTCTGGTTGGCAGAAGGGCGTTTTTGGGGTCTGGGGGTACATTTGAGGGTAAATATAGAAATTACTATCTTACCCTCCCAATGAATTCCCTCAACAAACCGCTGAATGGAGGCGATACCCGCCCCCCTATAAAAGGACGGGCTGTGACCTCCGTATTCAGGCCTATGAAACAAGGACCGCACTACCCTGCCGGAAACGTGCGGTCAACTAAGCTCTTGATACGAATGTTCTGGCAACTTTTTGCAAATATACCGGCAATTTTAAAACTGCGGCGAATTTACGCCAAACAAAAAGCAAACAGAAAAGAAGAAGACTTTTCCGTGATTTTTTACTCTGACAACCTGGACGAGATAAACGGCATAGCCAACAGCTTGCGTTCCGTTGTGCCGTACTTAAAATCAAAAGGCAAAAAAGTCCAGCTTTGGGGCAGCGCATTCCACACCCGCACAAACGGCGTTGTAGAAGACAGCTTTGCGGTTCTATTCCCCCGTGCCGTAAGCATGGAACAGCTCGGCTATGCCGATTCCGAACTCGCCGCACCCTACCTCGTGCCGATACTGAAAATGCTAAGACGCTACCCTGCGGATATAATGGAATTGGAAACCCCAAGCCCGGGAGCTTGGCTGGTTGGCATTACGGGCAAAATATTAGGGATAAAAGTTATAAGCCACTACCGCACCGATGTACCGAGCTACACCCGCTCACTCGTAAAAGAAGCATGGATGCGCCGCTATGTGCTTTGGCTTATACGGATATTTTACCAAAACACCGGCCCCGTAATCTGCCCATGCGAAGCCTATCGCAAAATATTGGAAACGGAAATAAAGGTAAAACCGCAACACATAAGAGTTTTGCCACGTGGCATTCCGCTGGAAAATTTTTCTCCGACATATAGAAATACATCCGAGTTGGTACGCTTTTTATACGTAGGCCGCATTTCCTCCGAAAAAGATATTCCCTTTTTGGAAATTCTGTGGAAAGAATTTTGCAAGGAAAACCAAAATGCAGAACTGACTTTTGTTGGCGGCGGCTGGTATTTAGATACCTTAAAAGAAAATATGAAGGAATATTCAAATGTGCATTTCGCAGGAGTAAAAGCCGGAAAGGAACTTGCGGAGCACTACGCCAATGCGGACTTCTTTTTATTCCCAAGCGCAACGGATACCTTTGGAAATGTGATAGTTGAATCCCTTGCAAGCGGAACACCCGCATTGGTAACCGACAAAGGCGGGCCTCAAGACATAATCAACAGCGCAAAGGAAAAATGCGGCTGGGTTTTGCCTTTCAGAGATTTGGAAATTTGGAAAACGCAATTAAAGCAATGCTGCGAAATCTTTAAAACGCCCGAATACGAACAGATGAGAAACTTCTGCGCGGAACACAGCAAAAACTACACGCTGGAAAAAATGACAAACGCGCAATGGGAATTTTATAAATCCATATTCTGAAGGGCTGCACCGCTGGCTCCCTTGCCCAGATTATCCAAAACCACAGTAACCTGCCCATGCACCTCATGCCCGAACACAAAAATTTTCGCATTGTTTGTTCCGTTGCAAATCGTGGGGTCTAGCATGGCAGGGTTCTCGCTTGCAGGAACAACGCTCACATATTCGCAATCTTTATAGTAATCCGCCAAAAATTCTCTCAATTCATCAAAGGATTTTACTCCGTTCAGCATACTCGGAAACAAACCCACAGTCACCGCCATTCCTTGGCAAAAAGGCCCGATAACGGGATTGAACAGAGGCGGTTTTGAAAGCCCGGCGTTTTTTTGCATCTCCGGCAAATGCTTGTGGCAAAGCCCTAAAGCATAAGGCTTTGAAGCCAAAACGGATTCGGATTCAAACTTGATATGTTTAAAATTCTCATGATATTCGGCTATCATTTTCTTTCCTGCGCCGCTATAACCGGTTAAGCTGTAGCAGCTCAAATTTTCATCTTTTTTTATCACACCCTTTGCTGCAAGCGGGTAAACAGCGAGCAAAAAGCCGGTTGCGTGGCAACCCGGATTTGCTATCCTTTTTGAGTTTTTGATTTTTTCCCTGTGTTGCAAAGAGAGTTCCGGCAAGCCATAGGCCCAGGCATCATTTGTGCGATGTGCCGTGCTTGTGTCTATAACAACTGTGTTCGGATTTTTTACAAGAGATGCGGATTCCTTTGCGGCATCGTCTGGCAAGCACAAAAAAGCGACGTCGGCTGCGTTCAAAAGCTCGGCTTTGCGGGCCAAGTCTTTGCGAAGCTCCGGTTCAATTTCCAAAATCTCCACGTCTTTGCGGGCTTGCAGTTTTTCCATAAGCTGCAAACCCGTTGTGCCTTCTCTACCGTCAACAAAGACTTTTTTCAAAGCTACTTCGCCTTATTTGTAACCCAAACGGAAACGGTGGCTTCCACTCCGGAAAACACTTTAACGGAAACCGAGTAGTTGCCCAGTTGCTTTATAGGCTCCTGCAAGGCAACTTGCCTCTTCGCTATGTTAAAGCCCAAACCTTTAAGAGCCGCCGCAATATCGGAGGCGGAAACCGAACCGTAAAGCCTTTCGTTTTCCACAACGCTGCGTTCTATGGTTATTTGCGTAGCGGAAATTCTTGTGGCAATGTCTTCGGAGGCGGCAAGTTCCTTGCGGAACAGGGCTTCCATAGCGGCACGGTTCTTTTCCAGAGAGTGCTTTGCCTCTTTGGTAGCCAGCACGGCAAGGTTGCGGGGGAACAGGTAGTTGCGGGCAAAGCCGTTTTTAACCTGAACCACATCCAGTAGCTTTCCAAGATGCGGGACTTCTGCTTTAAGAATAACTTCCATAGTTCCTCCCCTACCTTAAAGAATCCGCTACGAATGGAAGCAACGCCACGTGGCGGGCGCGTTTAATGGCCTCAACAAGCTCGCGCTGGTGTTTTGCACACGTTCCGGACAAACGGCGGGGCAGAATTTTGCCACGGTCTGAGAGGAAGCGGCGGAGCATTGCTTCGTCTTTGTAATCTATAAAGCTGATTTTATTTTCCGAGAACCAGCAGTTTTTTTTGCGCGGAACGTTGTTGCGTTCGTTCTTTTTTTCTTCAAAAGTCATCAGTCTGCATCTCCATAGTCAAGGTCAAAGCCCACAGTATCTTCTGCACTGCTCACATGGTCCTGGTTGTAGATTATCTCTGTTAGCGGATAATCGGCAAGCGTTAAAAAGCGCAATATATTTGTGTTTATATTAAACCCGCGCTCCAAATCCAGAACAATACCGCTATCTGACTTGTAATAGAATATCACATAAAAGCCGTGCGTTTGTTTGCGGATTGTATAAGCGAGCTTGCGCTTGCCCCATTTGTCGCATCTCTTGATTTCTCCGGAGTGCGCCAGTATTTTCTTTTCAACGGAGGCTATTTCGGCCTCTATTGCCTCATCGGAAATCATGGCATCTATAACAACCATGGTTTCGTAATCTTTTATACCCATAAATGTTCTCCCTATGGACTTTAGCCCGCCCCCAACATTAGAGGCGGGAGGTACCTGTTTTTTGCAGGTGGAGTAAATATAGAAA
>JAISSJ010000069.1 GCA_031273195.1 Candidatus Fibrimonas sp. | reverse complement strand
GCACAAGAGCGACCGTGAAGGTCGCCCCAGCAACCGTGCCCCCGCACCCCAATGACGAAATCGCCACATAATGTAGGGGCGTTGCCTGCAACGCCCCGTATGCGGTCACCCCGATGATGGATTATCACCCCCACGTGGCGGTCGCATGGGCAACGTGGTTGCACGGTTCGCCATGATGGGGTGCATATTGTGCAACGTGTGTTTGCCCCTGTGCAACGATGTTTGCACAATATGCGGCGTTTCGTTGCATGGGCGTTGGGGTGCGGCATGGGCGTTGCCTGCAACGCCCCGTATGCGGTCACCCCGATGATGGATTATCACCCCCACGTGGCGGTCACATGGGCAACGTGGTTGCACGGTTCGCCATGATGTTTGCATATTGTGCAACGTGGCGGTGCGTTGTAGGGGCAAACCTGTGTGTTTGCCCTGTTTGCGATGATGGGTTGCCCTGCAATGTAACGCCGCATATTGTGCATATCGCGGCGCATAGGGCAGACACGCAGGTCTGCCCCTACATTTCTACATTACCCCCATGCCCCCCAAACACCTTGCCCTTGCAATCCTGCTTTTCGCATTTACCGCCCATTCGGGCGATAACACGCTGACCTACGGCGGGCAAACCTACAAAACCGTGAAAATCGGCAAGCAAACATGGCTTGCGGAGAACCTGAATTACGAAGCAATATCCCAATACTCGGAATCTTTCGTTTTTTCTTTATATTTGTCTTCAGGTAAAAGAGGTAAGTTTCCCAATTTTAATATCAAATTAGGAAACCAGCTTAAAAACAGAACCCCCGGTGTTATAAACATAGCCAAATCTGTTAGAAATGATATAGCCGCAATACCAACCGTTGGATAGATATTGTCATTCCAAATATCGTATGTAATGAATCCCAATAATATCATTGGGAATATGCAGAAAGAAAATAATATCCACCCGAACTTATATTTCATCTCAATCATGTTTTCTTCGTCACGCCTTCTTCAAATAAATCCCTCCCAAAGGCGGAACTATCAACTCCAAGCTGAACGGCCTGCCGTGAGATGAGATGTCTTCTGTCCAGCGTTCTCCGGCGTTGCCCATGTTGCTGCCGCCCCAAAGCTGGGAATCGGAGTTGAATATCTCAAGCCACTTGCCGCCTGCCGGTGCACCTATGCGGTAAGGCATTCTAGGCACAGGCGTGAAGTTGAATATGCACAGAATAAGCTCACCGCCTCTGGAACGGCGGAAAAAACTTAGTATGGAATTATCAACATCATCGCAGGTAATCCACTCAAAACCGTCCCAATGGTGGTCTATTTCCCAGAAAGCGTGTTCCGCTTTGTATAAGGCACCGAGAGATTTCATCATATTGTGCAAACCGTTGTGAACTTCAAAACCCAGCAAATGCCAATCCAAAGAATGCTGCTCCTCCCACTCCTTGCCCTGCCCGAACTCGCTGCCCATGAACAAAAGCTTTTTGCCGGGATGTGCATACATAAAGGCATAAGCCAAACGCAGGTTCGCAAACTGCTGCCAGCAATCGCCCGGCATTTTGCTGAGCATACTCCCCTTTCCGTGAACAACCTCATCGTGCGAAAGAACCAAAATGAAGTTTTCGGAATAAGCGTAAATCATGCTGAAAGTCAAGTTGTGATGATGGTATTTCCTGTGGATAGGCTCCTTGCTTATGTAGGTTAAAAAATCGTTCATCCAACCCATGTTCCATTTGTAGTGGAAGCCAAGACCGCCAAGTTCCGGCGGGCGGGTTATGCTTGGGAAACTAGTGGATTCTTCTGCGATGAAAATTGCATGAGGAGCGTGTTTGCCCATTATGCTGTTCAAATGCTTTAGGAATTCTATTGTGTCGTAGTTTATATTGCCGCCATCCCTGTTGGGAATCCACTCGCCGTGGTTCCTGCCGTAATCCAAGTAAATCATGCTGGCAACGGCATCAACACGCAAACCGTCTGCGTGGAATTCACGCAGCCAATACATTGCGTTTGAAATCAAAAAGTTCGCTACTTCTCTGCGGCCATAGTTGAAAATATAGGTTCCCCAGTGCGGATGCTCGCCCTGCCTTGGGTCTGAATGCTCATAACACGCACTGCCGTCAAAACGCCCAAGCGAATGGCCGTCTTTGGGGAAATGTGCCGGCACCCAATCCAAAATGACGCCTATGTTGCTCTGGTGGCACTTATCCACAAAATGGCGGAATTGGTCTGGAGAGCCATACCTGCTGGTAGGGGCAAAATAACCGGTGACCTGATAGCCCCAAGACTGGTCAAGAGGGTGTTCCATAACCGGCATGAATTCAATGTGCGTATAGCCCATTTCCACAACATAAGGAATCAAGGTTTCCGCAAGCTCGTCCCAGTTCAAAAAACGACCCGGATTATCAGGGTCGCGTCTCCAAGAGCCGGGGTGAACTTCGTAAATGTTCATAGCACTGCCAAAAACCTGCGTTGCGCTGTGAGTTCGCATATAAAGGTCGTCGCCCCACTGGTAGCCGTCCAAGTGCGTGACCACAGAGGCGGTGTTCGGGCGAAGCTCGCTGAATTTTGCAAGAGGGTCGGCTTTTTGGTACATATTGCCTTCTTTGGAATGCAACTCAAAGCGATAAAGTTCGCCCTCCCCTATCTCCGGAATAAATATCTCCCAAATGCCGCTGTTTCCACGAACTCGCATTTGATGTCTGCGACCGTCCCATGAATTGAAATTGCCTATAACCGCAGCAGAGCGGGCATTAGGTGCCCACACGGAGAACAGAACTCCTTTAATTCCTTCCACCTCTGCAAGGTTTGCACCCAGTTTGCGGTAAAGTTCGTAATGAACACCGGTTTGCATCAAGTGCAGGTCAAAATCGGTGAGCACGGGCGGGAATGCGTAAGGGTCAAGGACGGAATATTTTGAACCGTCTTCCAGTTCAATGTTCAACCTATATAAAAAATGGTGATATTTTTCCTCTATCTGTGCTTCAAAAAAGCCGGAATGGCCGAGTTTTTCCAAGCTGAAATTGAGGGATTTATCCAATGACTCTCCGGAAATCTCTTTAGCTCCGGGCAAATAAACCCGGACGCTCATTTTGCTTCCCTTGTTTATAGGGTGCAGTCCCAGTATTGAAAACGGGTCTGAACACATAAAATCGTTCAAAACCTGCATATTTGCAGGCTTAATAGTTGTCCATTTCAGCCATTTCGGAGCGCTCATTTTAAAACCTCAGCTTTAGTTTGTTGAGGGTAATATAGAAATTTTTCCGCATTGGGATAGCATTTTTCTATTTTTAAACAGCTATGCTAAACACCGCTGTTACAAAAGAGCTTTTTGCCGAAATAGAAAACCTGCCTGAAGAGAATGTAGGGCTGCTCCGTCAATTTTTGCAGTTCTTGAAATACAGAACAAGCGATTCCACTTATTTGGCTTCCATTCCCGGAATGTCAAATAGCATAAGAAATGGGGTTAATACTCCATTGTCCGAATGCGTTCCGCTCGAAAAGGTTTGGCCAGATGTATAGCCTATCCCTAACTAAGCAAGCGGAGAAAGATGCAAAAAAAGTAGAATCGGCAGGCTTAAAGCCTAAAGTTGCGGAGTTGCTAAAAATAATCCAGAACAATCCTTTCCAAAATCCGCCACCATACGAGAAATTACAGGGCTATTCTTCGGTTTATTCCAGAAGAATAAATTACCATAACAGGCTTGTTTATGAAATCTGCGAAGGCGATGTCATAAAGATTATTAGAATGTGGACTCATTACGAAAACATTTAAATCGGTTTTAATCCGCCCCCTTTTGCCACCCCTGCCGACTTCCCCTGTTTTACAAAATTACGCATAAAATACACATAAAACAAAAATGATCGTTAATATTTGAACGCAATCAAACTTTATATAAAATATTCTTGCTTTTATATGAAATCTTTTTATTTTTTATGAAAAATAAGCACTCTAAAGCAATCAAGAACTCATTTTTGCCTTGAAATTGTTGCAGGAAAAGCCCTATTTTGAGTTGAAATCATGGCAAATATAAGTAAAATTGATACTTTCTGAAAAAAAATGTACTCATTTCAAAAAAAAAAATGTATATTTCCTTAAAATAACGTTTGGAGAAGCGAGGTAGAAACCTATGAACCGCAAAATACTTGTCTTAGCCGTTGCCGCCGTTCTGTCTTTGAGTGCTTGTACTCTAGGAGGAGAATACCAGTGTGCATGCCCCGCCTCCACAGTAACCGTGCTCAATGAAACCAATGTGTCTTTGTTGAACGAACGCTTTTTAAGTGACTTTCGGGAAGAAAGAAGGATAATACATAATAATTGCCCGCTTCTTCCAGCAGATTCGCTTCTTTACCCTGCTCCAGAATGCATTGTTTTAGCTCCAGATGTAAAAGCATGCCGTGAAGGCCCCTTTCCTATATTCCCAACAGACCCAGAACAAGACCCTGAAAAAGCTTTTGAATTATATAAAGCTAGAGAAGAACTATATAAAGATCGGAAAGAAGAACTATCTAAAGCTAGGGAAGAAGAACTTCAAAGAGTGCGTTCAGATTCCACAAGAACCGCTATATTAACTACTTCAAAGAATAGAACACTTATTAAAGTGGCTCCTTTTTTCTATGATGCCGGAGATGTTATTGAGTTAAAAGACAGTAAAAAAGCAGATACTTTATACATTGAGTTAATTCCTAAAGGTTTTGATGAAGTAGTTTCTATAAATGCTAACTATTTCAAGAGCGATTGTCCTCTTTCCTTTGATATAGTCCTTAATCACGTTGATGAAAATATTGCCGTGATAGTTTTTGAAAATAGTTTTGGAGCTCAAGTTTTTCAAGCAAAATACCAGTAACCTTATCCCTCCGTAAACGGAACAGAGGTAGGTAGCCTCCAAGTGAGGCTCTATTTTTGCAATTTGTTCTTACGCACAAAAGAGTTTGCCACAAAAACTATCCCCCCCTGAACGGCTTGCAAAATAACCACAGCATACCCCAAAAACAGAGAAGCCAGCAGTTGCTCGGAATTTATGGTATAAGCGGTTAAGGAAAGCATACTCCACTCCCGGACTCCAATTCCGTTAAAGGAAATGGGAATTGTAGTCAACAAAATAGTGACAGGCATAACAACAAAAACCAAACTCAAAGAAACGGAAACGCCAACCGCCTTGAACAATGCAAAATGTATTAAAACCACTAAAACCTGCATAAAAAGCGAACCGAGCATTGCGGCAAACACCCGCAAAGGATACCTTGCGTATTCCCTTAACTTCTCCGCAAACTGCCCGAATTTTCCCTTTTTAAAAGGATTGAATACCAGACAAATGCAAAATGCTATTAAAAGCAAAGAGACAGTTGCCATAAACCAAATAGCCTGCTTGGGAACCTGCTCCGAATACGGCAAGGCAAGCCAAAAGAGCAGGCACAAAGCCACCAGCCCCATAATTCTGGCTGCCAAAACAGAGGCTATGCTGCTCGCTATAACATTGTATTCTTTGCCAAGAGCGATGGAACGATAAGCATCGCCGCCAACACCGCCGGGAGCAAACAGGTTAAAAAGATAGCCAACCGCAGTGTATTTCAAAAGGGCGTTGAACTTGGGTTTTTGCTCTTTGGGAATAATCAAAAGATAATGCCAGCGAAACGCCTGATTGAAAATGATAAACTCACTCAACAAAAAAGACAGCAGAACCCAGCTCAACTCGGCATTTTTTAAACTTGCCATTATGTTGGAAACCGGAAATTTCCAAACTATCAAAACCAAGAGCAAAATGCTAATAGCCAGTTTAATCTGCCAGGGAATTGATTTCATTTAGAGTTTCCTCAGCGGTTTTTTCCCAAGAGAATTGCAAAGCGTATTCTCTCAATACAAGCGGACTCCCCTTCCATTCAAAGGCCTTATTTATTGCGTTTGCAATATCGCTTTCATCTTTAGGGTCAAAGTAAAAAGCGTGATTTCCGCCTACCTCCGGCAGGCTGGAGGTATTGGAGCAAGCTACGGGGGTTCCACAGGCAAAACTCTCCAAAACCGGCAAGCCAAAACCCTCGTAAAGGGAAGGCAGCACAAATAAATCCGCAAGATTGTAAAAATCCACAAGCTCGCCTTGGCTCACTTCGCCCGCATAAACAATGGAGCCTTTTTCCAGTTTTTGCTCATACCTGTTTTTAAAACTTCTGCCCGCTAAAACCAAAACATAATCCTCTTTTATCAAGCGAACAGCCTTTAACAAAGCGTCTAAATTCTTATGAGGCAATAAATTTCCCACATATAAAATAATCTTTTTCCCTTGCGGAATATCATATTTCTCGTAAAGATAAGAAATTTCGCTTTTTTCCTTGAGCACAAATTCTTTTCCCACTCCCAAATATATAACCTTGATTCTGTTTGGCTCAACATTAAAAAATTCCATTATGTCTTTTTTTGTATTATTGGAATCCGTTAAAATTTTAGACGCTTTTTTCATCACCGCTTTGAGCATGAATTTAAAATAACAATAATGAAATTTGCTCGGCAAAAATTGCGGAAACCTTAG
>JAISSJ010000029.1 GCA_031273195.1 Candidatus Fibrimonas sp. | reverse complement strand
CCTTCTATTTCCTTTGTCATTTCCGCCAAACTTATATTGTCCGGAACGCCGTCTAAACTTATACGCAGAGTTTGCCTCAACAGTGACCATGTGCTTGCGAATATAACCGCTGCTACCACCAAACTCACCATGCTATCCACCCAGTGAAAGCCGAACAGCACTATTATGGCTCCGGAAATAACCACGCCCAGCGACACAAGGGCATCTGCTGCGAGGTGCAGATATGCCCCCTTTATGTTCAAATCCTTTTCCTTGTTGCTAAAGAAGAGCATTGCGGTAAAGCCGTTTATAAAAATGCCTACGCCGGCGATTATCATAACAACTTTTCCGTCTATTTCAACAGGATTGGCAAAGCGTTCAATGGCTTCGTAAACTATGGCTGCTATTGTAACCATCAAAATAAGGGCGTTTGCAAAGGCGGCTAAGACAGTTGCTTTTTTGTAGCCGTAAGTGTATTTTTGAGTTGGCTTTGCAAGGGCAAGGCGAAAGGCGAGAAGCGCGATAACCAAGCTAGCCGTGTCTGCCAGGTTGTGCCCGGCATCCGCAAGAACCGCAAGCGAGCCGCTTAGATAACCGACAATGGCTTCTACAATAACAAAAACGGCATTTAACGCTATGCCCCATGTAAAAGCCTTTCGCATATTTTGGACATCAAAATGCAAGTGGTCGTGGCCTTCGTGACTGTGTTCGTGATTATGTTCCATAATTTTACCTTGAGTTCAAGTAGTCAAGCACTTTTTGCGTTAAATCGTTTTCATTCTTCCAAAAAAGCACTGCGCCTGTGGCTCTGTCCAAAACATAATCGTAGCCTTCGCCCAAGGCTATTTCCGTCACGGCTTTTTTTATCAGGGCTATGATGGGGGAACTAACCTTTTCGTTTTCCTTTAGCAATTCGCCGTTTCGTCCGTAGATTTTCTCTATAAAGTTTTTCAGTTCGGTATCTCTGCGGGCGTATTCCGCTTCCAGTTCTCTTTTTTGCTCTTCGGAAAGCATAAGGCTTTGTTTGTCAAGCCTTTCTTTTACAAAACCGAGTTCCTTTTGGAGCAAGTTCGCCTGTTGTTCCCATTTTGCCACTTGGCGGTCGTATTCTTCCTGTGCTTTTCTTGTGCCTTTGTAGCCTTCAAAAATCAATTTGGAATCCACATGTGCAATGCGCATTCCGTCTGCCGCATTGGAAATGCAGGCAAGCAGAAAAAGAAGAAGAAGGATTTTTTTGCGTAAAAGCATGGGGGGAATATAGAAAATTGCAGTAAGCTACTCCGTAGCTTTAAAATTGTAAATCTCGGCCCAGTGGTCAATCACATCAACCGTATCGCTTATGAACTCCAGCAAATATTCATATTTCTTATACGCCATAGGCGATTCGTCAAGGGTCGCTGTTGTTATGCAGGAACTCCACACATTGTTTGCGCTCATTCGCTCCTTGTATTCTTCCAAAGTGAGTTCCTTAAATGCGCGGTTCCGCCCAAACACCCTGCCTGCGCCGTGCGGTGCGGAATAATTCCACTCGGCGTTTCCCTTGCCTTTGCAAAGCAAAACTCCGTCTGCCATATTTATTGGTATAAGGCAAAGCTCATCGGCTTGCGCAGAAATCGCTCCCTTTCTTATTATGTGGTTTTCCATGTCAATGTAGTTATGCACGGATTCTATGAATTTTTCCCTGTCAAATTGCACCTCAAAATAACGCAGCAACTCGCAGAGCATTTTTATTCTGTTGAACTCCGCATATCTTTGCGAAAGCTCCATTGCATAAATATAATCGTTGTACAACTCACCCGAAAGATAGCCGTTCTCTCCGGCCTTTCTTTGAAAATGCTCTGCGATTTTAAGCCCCAAGTTTCTGCTGCCGCTGTGTATGGTTACAAATACCTCGCCGCCTTTGTTTTTGTTGAGGGCTATAAAGTGATTGCCGCCCCCCAGCGTTCCTATGGATTGCTCAATGTAATGCTTTGAGCGAAAATCCAGTTTCAATTTTTTCACGAGTTCGCTTATCTCTTCAATAAAAAGGTGCATTGAATTTTTTGTGATTTTCGCATAGAAGTCCTTGCAGCGGTCTTCGTCAAATTTTCTGTGAATATCCCTGCCGGACGGAACGCTTCTGCGAACCTGGTTGTCAAATTTTTTAAAGTCAATATCTTCCAAAACCCCAACAGGGTGCGACACAACTCCGCAGCCTATATCAACGCCTATGTAATTAGGCACAGCCCATTCGCTGTTCATAGTTGAAGTAAATCCTATGCAGATATTTTTTCCATAATGGCAATCCGGCATTATTCTGATTTTTTCGTTCGCCAAAAATTCCTTGTCGCAAATGTCCCTGATTTGCTCGTTGCAGGCATCTTCTACATCGCTTGCGTAAATTACGGCAGTGGCATGTGCACCGGTGATGGAGTAGGGCATATTCAGTTGCTTAAAGGCGGTCATAAGAACCTCTTAAATGTAAAATAGATAAAAAGTGTATGCTGTTGCTATAATTTTCTATCTTACCACCGGAGGCATTATGAATAAAAGCAGTCAAATCCAAATTGTTGCGAGCAATCCCCAGCTCAAGCTTTTCTATGAGCACGTGCTACGCCCGCTTCAAGAAGACGAAGGGTATTTTATTTCGCTTTCGTGCCGCTCAAAGAAAATGACGGATAAAGAGAGAGCGAAACATAAGATGACGCATAAAGAAATGTTTGCGCGAGACATTGTTTTTAAGCCGGGCTTTGAGCAGTTCATGGCTAAGCTATACAGGATGCATTGCGACAAACGAGCGTTCCCAGGGCTTTTTCTGGAGCCAAAAGCGCTGGTGTGTTACATCTGCATAAACCCGGTATCTACAGGTAAAGCTCTGGCTGCGTTCAAGCAGCGCCTTGCGGACTGGGAGTACAAAAAGATTTACAAAACCGCTCCGGAAAATTTTCATCTGTTCAAGAATCTGTATAACTGCTACCATGTAGCGAGAGCAGCCCGGCATTATATAGATATAGATATTGACTGGCAAGAGTCGTCTCAAAAGCACCCGGTATATGATGTTGCCAAGATTGAAAACCATTTGGCCTCCGTAGGCTTTAGGAACGGGAGAGACTATTTCATAATCAGGACTGGTTCGGGCGGGCTGCACACGCTGGTTAAGATATCATCTTTGCAGAGGGAAAACATCGATGTGCATATGCAAATTGCCGAGATGCTCGGCCAGATTTTCATAAAAGAAGCAAAGGAAGTCAAAATCAATGCGGATGGGATGGTGCCGATTCCCGGAACTTACCAATACGGCAATGTAGTTAAATTGATTAACTTTGGCTCATCGGCATCGGGTGACAAAATTTAGACCCAGCGTAGCAGGGTCACCATTCAAAACGGAAGCACATCCCCATCGGCCACCTCGCCGTTCTGGATTTTTCTCACCCGTTCCATATAACAATTACACTCTGCCAGATCTGAATAATCATCGGCGTTTCCTCTCAATTCTATCACTTTTGTGTAATCGGCTATCGCAGAATCATAATCATATATTTTTTCTGCGTAAATATACGCTCTGCGTTTATAATCTTCCGCATTTCCTCTCAATTCTATTGCCTTTGTAAAATCCGCTATTGCACGCGCCCAATCGGATTCAAAGCAATATACATTGGCACGTTTAAGATAATCATCGGCGTTTCCCCTCGATTCTATGACTATTTTATAATACACTATCGCCAATTCGCAATCTTCCTTTTGGAAACAAGCATCAGCTCGTGCTTCGTAATGTTTAGCCTTTGCCATAATTATTTCTTTCTTCAAATTTTCCGGAACAAATTCAAGCGTATTTGGGTATTTCAGATCTTTCATAGATTCAAGGCATAATTCCGGCGTTCTAAGCGATTCCGGGACAAATTCAAGCGCACGGGCGCAATTTTTTACGGCGATTAGGCAAAGGGTTTCTGTTTTCAGGTTGTCCGGGACATATTTAAGCGCAAAACCATTTTTTTTAACTGCATTGGCACATAATTTCTCTGTTTTCAGGTTGTCAGGAACATATTCAAGTGCCATCGCAAAACTTCTCACGGAGATTTTGCATATTTCGGCGGTTTTCCAATGAGCCGGGATATGTTTAATAGGTGGATTGCAGTGTTCATAGTTATCAAAATACTCATGCAAAGTATGTATATGCTTATAATTTTTCACTGCTTCAAGGCATTCATCATAAGTTTTATACTCTTTTAGAACGGGAATCGGATAAAAGGGTTTTCCGTTTTTGTCATAAACCTCAAAATCGTCGTTTTTTTGAACTGCTATTGCTATAGCCATAAGGGTATCCTCGTAAAAATTTTATCTTCTTATAATTAACTTTAAAAGTGCAAAAATGAGGTGTTTTTGGTAAAAAAAATGTTAGAAACGTGATTTTTATCACGTAAAGTGAAAAAAATATCAAAAAATACCTCGAAAATTGGGGTTTTAAAGTTAATTGTATATATGGAAACCAAAGAAGGAATATCGGAAGCTGAAAAGCAAGTTTTAGCGAAGACCAATTTCTATTTGGGAAATTACCATCTAAATAATAAAAATTATGACGAGGCAATAAAGTGTTATGAGAAATCCATAGAATTAAGCCCTGATTTTGTATTGGCATCGTATTACTTTTTGGCAATAATTTATGGAAAAATAGGAGATAAAAGCAGAGAATTGGAATATAAGAACAAAGTTAATGAGTTGGGGTATCATGTACCATAAGAAGTATTTTACTATATTCTACTAGACCTGCGTGGTGCAGGTCGGTAAAAAAGGAAAAAGAAAATGGAGAAAAAAATGGAAAACCCGTGGAAAAACTTAAGTTCAAAACCTAATAATAACGGTGAGTATATTTTAGGTATTGATGAGAAGATAATAAAGGAATTAGAAAAACAACTTGATAAGCAAGAAAAATATAAGTTGCATTTAAAATTGCTACCAGAACCTTTTATAGGTGATCCGGATGCACCGGTTTATTTATTGAATTTAAATCCGGGATTTGATAAAAATGATCTTATAAAAGATATGAAAAGAAAAGAATATATAGATTGCATTCGTGAAAATCATAAAATGCAGGAAAGTAGGGAGTATCCGTTTTATTTCTTAAATCCGAAATTGGCCGGAACGGGTGGAAGTCAGTGGTGGAAAGAAGGAAGACAAATAAAAAGAAAAGATGGAAAGAAAGGGAAAATACCTCCAAGATTAGGGCAACTTCTTATAAAATATGATGCTAAATTTTTATCAAAAAATATATTTTGCGTAGAATATTTTCCTTATCATTCCAAATCATATAGCGAAAAAATGAAAGTTAAATCGCAGGATTATAATATAGATCTGATAAAAAAGGCAATAAAAGATAAAAAAATTTTTATTATAATGAGGAAGGAAAAGGAATTATACTTATTGATACCAGAATTGGAGAAACATCGTGCAAATGGTATGGTATTTTCTTGCTCAAGTAAATCCAACCCATGTATAACTGAAAAAAATATTGGAAGTGATGGATTTAAAAAAATAACAAATATACTTAATAAAAAATTACATAGTTATTCCATTTCAGAGGTAAAAATGGAAAAAGCTCACACTTGGAGTCCTGAACTCCAAAATAAGACAAGGGAAACTTTAAAAGATTCCGGCCGCATATCCGCTTGGGGGCTTCTCCCAAAACAGAGCGGTATATTTAAAAAAGCACGGGTTGCCGAAAACGGCAAAATAACAAACAAGCAGTTTGGCTTTATGAAAGTTGATAATGCCCTTGCCGGGAAATGGATTATTGACCTGGAAGAAGGCGGAACGGAAACCTTTGAAAGCATAGACGATTTAATCAAGGCCGGCTGGGTGCTGGATTGATGCACATAATCCCCCACATTGATATTGAAACCCTGGCCGACAGGTTCATAGAAGACCTTTTATCCAAAGATAATTTCGGCGCAAGCTCCGCAAAGGGCGGCTTTTTGACCGGCGGAAACGTAATTGTTTGCGAGTCCAAAGGTTTGCAGGAATATTTGCAAAAAAAATGCGTGGACAAGCACGGGATATGGACAGCCTTGCCGTTTAAGCCGCTTGCCGGGCTTTTAATGCAATGTGCCTATAACCTATCTCCCAAAGAGCATAAAAAAGACGAAAGCGAAAATGTTTTCAATGCAAACAATTTAGTGTGGGCTATTTACAGATTATTAAAAGATGAGAAAAAAACTTTTTTCTTTGCCAGCGAAATAGCATCCCTGTTTTCCGCATACCAGATTTACAGGCCGGAACTCATGAAAAAATGGAACAATGGCGAAACTTATGGATTTTCAAACGCAGACGAAAATTTTAGAAACAATGAAAAATGGCAGAGAAAACTATGGACGGAATTAAAAGCGGAATATAAAAGCGAACAGGATATTTCGCAACTTTATGAATTTATGGAAAACGAATTAAAAAATTCTAAAAACGAAAAAAAGTTCTTGCCCAAGCAGATTTTCATATTCGCTCCTTTGGCTATGGCTCCTGTTCATTTAAAAACATTAACGCTTTTATCCGAAGCAGGCTGCAAGGTTAATTTATATCTGCATTTAATAAGCGGCAAATACATAGGCGATACAAAAAGTGAAAAATCGGTTGTCTATTTGCGAAAAAAATCCTGGGCAGAGAATGAAAAAATTGTAGATGAAAACAGATTGTATTGGGATTTAGGCAACAGATTAATTGCAAATTTAGGCCGCTCGGCACAGGTTTTATATGAACAGATAGGCTGGGAAAATTTAGAACCCATTGATGAACCTATAAGCACAAATTCATTGCTGGAAAAAATTCGAGCGAACATAATTAATGATGATGACAAGAAGGATAAAAACGAAAAAGACAATTCAATCACGCTTAATAATTGTTTTTCACCTTTAAGAGAAATTGAAGTTCTATGTGATTATCTGCTGGATTTATTTGTAAATAAAAACCTGTCGCCCGCAGATATTGCCGTTGTTTCTCCGAACATTGAGCCCTATGCAAGCGCAATAGAAATGGTCTTTGGCAGATACGGAATTCCATATAAAATCGCAGACCGCGACTTAAAAAAATACGATAAAACAGCACAGCTTTTGAATTTGCTTCTTTCGCAAATCGGTGGCAGATATGAAGCTGCGGATGTTGTTGCCCTGTTTGAATATTCCAAATTTGTGCGGAATGAGGAATTGAATTTAAATGACAGAGAACGTTTGGAAAAATGGGTTAGGGAAAACGCAATAAGGCATGGTTTGGAAAATTTTGCCGAGCCGCCGAATTATTCTTTTGAAAATGGATTTGACCAGTTAGCCGCAGGTTTTTTTATAATTTCGGAAACGGAATTTTCAGAGGCGGGGGAGTATTGCTACCCGGATATAGAAGGCCGTTCCGCCGGAATTTTAGGCGATTTTGTCTGCTTTGTCCGGGCATTGAAAGAAATTGAAGGAGAGAGCAAAAAAGAAAAATTGATTGAGGATTGGGACAAGTTTTTCAAGGAAAATCTGCAAACATTTTTTGGAGCGGATGAAACCGATTTCAACGAAGACAGAGATAATCCCTATCAGAAAGTTATAGGTACATGGGATTCTCTAAAAAA
>JAISSJ010000083.1 GCA_031273195.1 Candidatus Fibrimonas sp. | reverse complement strand
AATGCGGCTGGACTCAAACTTATTGAACGCACACTACAACATGGGTCTCACCTACAATGACATGGGAGAACACGATTCAGCCATAACCAGCTTCAACCGGGCAATAAACCTCAACCCCGATTATGCGAATGCCTATTTCGGCAGAGGCAATGCGTATTACTACAATGCGGACTACGACAATGCCATAACCAGCTACACCCAAGCAATCCGTCTAGACCCGAATGTAGCGGGGGTATATGTCAACAGAAGCAATGCCTATTACATCAAAAAAGACTACGACAATGCCATAGCGGACTACACCCAAGCAATACGCCTAGACCCGAATGATATGTTTTTATACTACAACAGAGCGGGTTTACATTACATCAAAAAAGACTACGACCAAGCCATCTCCGACCTAACCGAAGCAATCCGTCTAAACCCAAACATAGCGGAAACCTACATCAACAGAGGCGATGTGCACAGTGCAAAAGGCAACAACGCCAAAGCCATAGCGGATTACGAAACCGCCTTGCGAATAGACCCGGACAATGCGGAAGCTAAGGAGAAGTTGGGGAAAATCAGCGGGAGGGTAAAGCAATGACTGCCTTGCCTTTAGTAAGGAGAACCAAAATGAATTTCCGCAACAACATTCCCGCCCTATTATTCGTTGCCGCCCTAATATCCTGTGCCCCTGCCCCCACGCAAACACAAACGCAAACGCCCACGCCCCAACCCCCCGGCGAGGCTATCGCAGACAGCTCCGCCAACTCAAACTATGCGGCATATATCGGCATAGGCTTTGCGTATTCCGAAAACGGGAACTACGACAAAGCCATAGACAATTACACCAAAGCCATACAGCTAAACCCCAATTATGCAGAAGCCTACGGCGTAAGAGGCGATGCGTATTACAAAAAAAAGGACTACGACAAAGCCATAGCCGATTACACCCAAGCGACACGCATAAACCCCGCTTTTGCGAAAGCCTACAACAACAGAGGCTATGCCTACGACGATAAAGGAGAATACGACCAAGCCATAGCCGACTATACCCAAGCGATACGGATAAACCCCAATTATGCAGGTGCATATCTCAACAGAGGCAATGCGTATTACAACAAAGCGGACTACGACCAAGCCATAGCCGATTATACCCAAGCAATACAGTTAAACCCGAATTTGCCGGGGGTATATACCAGCAGAGGCAATGCTCATTATTTCAAAAAAGACTACGACCAAGCCATAGCGGATTACGAAACCGCCCTGCGAATAGACCCGGACAATGCGGAAGCTAAGGAGATGTTCGCCTTATTGCGCGCCGCATTACGGCTATGAACGCTTGCCCTTTCGGCTGGCATTTCTTTGGAGGTATTGAGTATAACGATATAATTCTATATTACAAATGTTTTGAAATTCCTTCTTCATAATCGTCTGTTTGCCGTTATTCTACTAGTCGGCATCCTGTTTGGCGGTATTTCCGTTGCACCTTTTGATTTTGGCCTTGGGCATGTGTTTCGAAGTCCCATAAATGTGGACGCCATCCCCGACCTCGGAGAAAACCAGCAAATAGTTGCAACGGAATGGATGGGGCGAAGCCCCAAAGACATACAGGAACAGATAACCTATCCGCTCACAACGGCCCTGCTCGGCATTCCGGGAGTTAAAACCATTCGCTCAACATCCATGTTCGGAATGAGCTTTATATATGTTATTTTTGAGGAGAAAATAGAATTTTACTGGAGCCGCGCCCGCATTCTGGAAAAACTGAATTCTCTGCCCGCTAATTTGCTGCCAAACGATGTAAAACCTGGACTCGGCCCGGATGCAACTGCGCTGGGGCAGGTGTTTTGGTACACGCTGGAAGGCAGAAATCCGGAAACCGGCAAGCCCGCAGGGGGTTGGTCACCGGACGCATTGCGGAGCATTCAGGATTTTTATGTGAAATACAATCTGGCTGCCGCTTCGGGGGTTTCCGAGGTTGCTAGCATTGGCGGCTTTGTTAAGGAATATCAAATTGAGATAGACCCCAATGCGTTGCAAAACTACAAACTCACCCTTATGGAAGCGATGAACGCAATACAAAAGAGCAATTTAGACATAGGTGCAGAAACCATAGAGATGAACAAAGTGGAATATATGGTGCGTGGAATTGGCTATATAAAAAGTTTGGCGGATATAGAGGAAAGCGTTGTAGCTGTTCAAAACGATGTTCCGCTCAAAATAAAAGACATAGCATTTGTGAATATAGGCCCCGCTCCGAGGCGTGGCGGTTTGGACAAGGAGGGTGTGGAGGCTGTTGGAGGAGTTGTGGTTGCACGGCACGGCTCAAATCCCATGCAAACCATAAATAACATAAAGGAAAAAATCAAGGAAATGAATGCGGGAATGCCGAGCAAAATTCTGGAAGACGGCACGGAATCCAAAGTGCAGATTGTCCCCTTTTACGACCGCTCCGTTTTAATCAATGAAACAATAGAAACCCTGAAAATAGCCCTGTCGCACGAAATTCTGATTTGCATTTTGGTGGTCACCGTTTTGGTGTTTCGTTTACGTGCTTCAATGGTAATCGCTTTGCTTTTGCCCATTACCGTTCTCGCTACATTTATAATAATGAAGCTCGCAGGGATAGAAGCCAATGTAGTTGCACTTTCCGGAATCGCGATAGCCATAGGCGTTATGGTTGATGTTGGCGTGGTGATGGTGGAGGCGGTGTTGAAGGAAGTTGAGAGTGGAAATGCGGAAAACGAAAAGAAAGATGTTATAATTTACAGGAGCATTAAAAGCGTTTCTGCGCCGTTGATTACTGGAATGGCTACTACGGTTATCGGGTTTTTGCCTGTGTTCTTTTTGACAGCACAAGAGGGAAAACTGTTTCATCCGCTGGCTTATACTAAGACTTTTGCCCTTGTTTCCGCATTGTTGCTGGGGTTTGCCATTTTGCCTACTATGGCATATTATATGCTGCCCGCAAAGGGCAATAGTGATATGGGGGGGGGGAGGGGGGTGCCTCTACTGAAGATTGGACGTATTATAGTGATAATCATTGCGGTTATTTTTCTCGCTGTTGAATGGATGCCGCTTGGGTATTCTGCGGGGGTAATTTGGAATTTGCTCTTTGTTGTTTTTTCGGTTGGGATTATTCTCGCTTTTCTTTGGCTGCTGGTTTTTTATTATGAGAAAATTTTGAGATGGTGCTTGGCAAATAAACTTCTCTTTATGATTTTGCCGTTCATTATAATGATTTTCGGACTTGCAATTTGGAAAAATATGGGCAATGAGTTTATGCCGAATTTGGATGAAGGCTCATATTTGCTGATGCCCACAGCAATGCCCCATACAGGCGTGGAACGCACAAGGGAGCTAATAGCAACGCTGGATAAACGCATTTCCTCAATCCCGGAAATTGAAAGCACCGTTGGAAAATGGGGGCGGGTGAACTCCGCTTTGGACCCTGCTCCAATCCAAATGTTTGAAAATACTATCAACTATAAAACGGAATACGGAACGGATTCAAACGGAAATAAATTCCGGCAGTGGAGGCCTCATATAAAAAACACCGATGATATTTGGCAGGAAATTGTCAAGGTTTCAAATTTGCCCGGCTTGACCAGCGCACCGAAATTGCAACCGATAGCGGCAAGGCAGGTTATGCTTTCCACAGGAATGCGCGCTTCAATGGGGTTGAAAGTCACGGGGCCGAATTTGGAAGCGATAGAGCAAGGCGGCAAGGCATTGGAAATTGCGTTGAAAGAAGCCGCAAGCATAAAAAGCGAAACCGTTTTTTACGACCGTGCCGTTGGTGCGCCGTATATGGAAATTCATCTGAACAGAGCGGAGATGGCTCGCTACGGAACAAGCGTACAGGATGTTCAAAACATAATCTCTGCGGCGGTGGGCGGAATGTCCTTGACAAGCACTGTGGAGGGCAGGGAACGCTATTCGGTGCGGTTGCGTTATCCAAGGGAATTTCGCAATAGCCCGGAGGCATTGGAGAAAATTTTGATTCCAACCGCCAATATGAATCAAATTCAGTTGGGTTCCATTGCTAAAATAGAGTTTGCAAAGGGTGCGCAGATGATAAGCAGCGAGAATACATTTTTAATAGGTTATGTTCTTTTTGACAAGATAGAGGGCATTGCGGAAGTGGATGCGGTGGAGCAAGCACAGAAGCATTTGGAGCAACTGCTGTCCAGCGGCAAACTGGTTTTGCCAAGCGGAGTTTCATACAAATTTGCGGGAACTTACGAGCAGCAGCAACACGCAGCAAAGACATTGGCTATTATAATTCCCATAGCCTTGCTCACAATTTTTCTGGTTTTATTTATGCAGTTCAAAACCATAACGGCCAGTTGCATACATTTCAGCGGCGTGTTTGTAGCCTTTGCGGGTGGCTTTATCATGCTTTGGCTTTACGGCGAGCCTTGGTTTTTGAATTTCAGCATTGGCGGGGAAAATCTACGACACATTTTCCACATAGACAAGGTGAATATGAGCGTTGCCGTTTGGGTTGGTTTTATAGCCCTGTTCGGAATTGCTACGGATGACGGGGTTTTAATGGGAACCTATATCCACGAAACATTTATAAAACTAAATCCCCAAACAAAAGAGGAAATACAAAACGCCGTTGTTGTAGCAGGCTTAAAGCGTGTTCGCCCCGCCGCAATGACAACCGCCACAACCTTGATAGCCCTGCTTCCGGTTTTAACATCAACCGGCAAAGGTTCAGACATCATGGTTCCGATGGCAATCCCCGCATTCGGAGGAATGTTGATTCAGAGCATAACAATGTTCGTGGTGCCGGTTTTGCAATGTGTTTGGAGAGAGAACTGCATTGCCCGTCAATGATGCCATCTCCGGATTTTTTGACTTCTATCAGGGCTATTGTGTTCCCATTTTCAAAGACAATATCAAAAAAAACGAGCAAAAACCGGTGCAAACTTTCTACATTACCCGCATGGAAACCCGCTACAACCACAAAGAAATTGAAAGCAAATGGCTCAAAAACTGGGATGAGCAAAAAAATTTTAAGCCCGCAAGCGATGCAAACCCTGCCGCAAAAGGACAGGAGCATTTTTCCGTTGTAATTCCGCCGCCAAATGTAACCGGCGCTCTGCACCTTGGCCATGCGCTTAACAATACTATTCAAGATATTCTTATTCGCTATAACAGAAAACTTGGCAAAAATACGCTCTGGATTCCCGGAACAGACCACGCAGGGATAGCAACGCAGGCGGTTGTGGAAAAACGATTGCTCCAAGACGAGAAAAAGACCCGCCATGATTTGGGCAGAGAAGAGTTGGTTAAAAGAATTTGGAAATGGAAAGACGAATACGAAGCCCGCATAACAAGCCAGTTAAAATTGCTGGGTTCCAGTTGCGACTGGGACAGGCAGAGATTTACCCTTGACCCGATTTGCGCAAAAGCGGTTCGCTATGCCTTCTTTAATCTCTTTAAAAAAGGCCTGATTTACCGAGGTAAACGCTTGGTGAACTGGGATACCCATTTGCACACCGCCGTTGCAGACGATGAAATTTACCACGAAACGGTAAAAGGGCATTTCTGGACTTTCAAATATCCACTCGCAGACGGCAGCGGCTACATTCCCGTTGCAACCACACGCCCTGAAACCATACTTGGCGACACAGCCGTAGCGGTTCACCCCGAAGATGAACGCTATAAAAAATTCATAGGCAAAACCCTGCTCGTTCCCTTTGTGAACAGGGAAATTCCGGTGATTGCAGATGCGATTCTGGTTGACATGGAATTTGGAACAGGCTCGGTAAAGGTTACCCCCGCACACGACCCAAACGATTACGCAACAGGGCTTCGCCATAACCTGCCCATGCTCAACATTTTGAACGAAGACGGTTCTTTGAACGAAAACGCCGGAGAATTCAAGGGTTTAAAAGGCGAAAAAGCTAGAGCCGCCGTTGTTGAGGGTTTGGAAAAATCGGGCTTGTTGCTCAAGGTGGAAGACCACGAAATGCAGGTTGGAAAAAGCGACCGTTCCAAAACTATAATTGAACCGTATTTGAGCGACCAGTGGTTTTTAAAAATGGACAAGCTGGCAGAGCGGGCTATGCAAGCGGTGGAAAACGGCGAGGTAAAATTCACTCCGGCACGTTATGCGAAAAACTATTTAAACTGGTTGGGCGAGAAGCGAGACTGGTGCATTTCAAGACAACTCTGGTGGGGTCATCAAATTCCGATATGGCATGTAGAAAACTCTCAACTCTCAACTCTCAACTCTCAACTAAAAAAGCATTTCGCCACTCGCTCCGACATTCATTTTTACCAAGCGGAAAACGGTGATTGGCTGGTTTGCTCTTTGGAAAAGGATTTGCAGGAAAATGAAATTGAAGGGTTGAAATTGGTTCGCGACCATGATGTTTTGGATACCTGGTTCAGTTCCGCTCTTTGGCCCCATAGCACAATGGGTTGGCCGGAGCAAACGGATTTGCTTGATACATTTTACCCGACCTCGGTTTTAGTAACGGCACGGGATATAATTTCTCTCTGGGTTGCTAGAATGGTGATTTTCAGCCAGGAGAATATGGGTAAAATTCCGTTTGACAATGTTTATATCAACCCTACGATTTTAGATGGGCTTGGGCGTAGAATGAGCAAATCGCTTGGGAATGGGGTGGATCCTCTTGATATTATTGAGAAATACGGTGCGGATGCTTTGCGTTTTGTTATGTGTTCAATGTGCACGGAAAATCAGGAGGCTAGGTTGCCCGTTAAAAAAGAAATATTGGAAGACGGCAGGGAAATAAATGTAAGCGAAAAATTTGAAATAGGGCGGAATTTTGGAAATAAGCTGTGGAATGCGGCGAGGTTTTTGAGTTCTTATATAGTTGAGAGTGGAGAGTTGAGAGTGGAGAGTTGTGCGAATTTGGAGGATAAATGGGTTTTATCTCGGTTGAATACGGTTATAAGACAAATTCAAATTGCCCTGCAAAATTATCGGTTTTCTGAATATGCCGCAATCATTTATCATTTTGTTTGGGACGATTTGTGCAGCCGTTATTTGGAAATAAAGAAAGGCGATATTTCCAAAGAATCCGGTTCGCTGCTTTCACATTCGCTTTACACCGTTTTGGATTTGCTGCACCCGATAATGCCCTTTATCACGGAAGAATTGAATTCCATCCTTTTCCCGAATTCGCAAAGGGTAATTTTAAGGCAGTGGCCAAAGGCAAATGAAGATTTGATAAATGCGGAAATAGAAAAGCAGTTTGAAGATGTTTTTGCTATCGTAGAGGCTGTTCGTTCCGTGCGTGGGCGATATTCCATAGCACCTGCGCAAAAGATAGCAGCCGTTGCCCGCACTCCGGCGAATTTGGAAAACTGCAAAAATATGATAGCGGATTTAAGCGGGCTTTCTTCTTTTGAATTTGGCGGGAATTTGAATAAGCCTGCATTTAGCGCAAGCGTTGTTATTCCCGATGGGGAACTCTTTATTCCGCTTGAGGGTATTTTGGATAGGGAAAAAGAAGCTGCCCGTTTGAAAAAGGAAATTGAAAAAGCGGAGAGTTTTGCGACTAGTTTGGAGAAAAAGCTTTCCAACGAGAATTTTGTGAAAAACGCTCCTGCCGCAGTTATAGACGGCGAGAGGCAAAAACTGGCTACGCAAAAGGATATTGCGGAAAAGAGCAAGGTGGCGTTGAAGGAATTGGGAATTATATAGAAAAGAGGCTTAGTCCTGGAGACAACGAACAGAGAACAAGAAGGGCTTTTTGCGGTTGTGCCAGTATAGGCGCGCGCCGCTGCCATTCATGCTGCGGTTGTAGGCATTGCCGCTATCGTACTCGCTGGCACTCCACCAATAGCTGTAGTATTCTGCATTGAGGAAATTGCCGCTTGGATCGCCGAGGCCGCTCGGTAAGGCTGAAAAGCCGAACTCGTCTGTGCCATTGCCGGATTTCCCTTGATAATCATTCCAGCCGCTTGTTGTTTTAAGCTTTTTTCCCCCAGCGACCTCGCCGCCGATGTAAGCCGCCATCTCTTCCCACTCCGCTTGGGTTGGCAAATGCCAGCCGGAAGGACACGCTTTCATGGCTGCATCCCAATTATAAAGGCGGCCATATTTTTGGCAGTTGCTTTCATCGTTGTCATAACATTTGCTATCGCTTGCGACGTAATTCAGATTTTCTGCCATCCAGGTTTGCGAGCCTATTTTCACGGTTTTATAATTTTTGCCGTCTCTTGAATCTATAAAGGTATTAGCAGATTTCTTTGCTGGCTCATCATCGCAAGCCATAACACAAAGCATCGTTAATAATACTATTGCTGCTTTTCTTTTAGCCAAAAAAATCATTACCGCCAAATATAGAATTTTTTCGGGAAAAAACAAGGGTAAAAATATTTTTTCCGTTCCTCAAGCCAATAAATCCGCATTTTAAGCAGAAATTTCTAAATTTCTCCAATGAAAAAACTCTTTGCACTGCTCCTGCTTTGCACAATTCCTCTGCATTCGGAATTTTTAGTTTCTGACGGCGAAAGGTTTGCCAGATTGAGATTATTCTTAAAAGATTCGCTCCAAATAGAAAAATTCCACAAAAATTCGGATTACGGAATTCAAAATACGGTAACAGCAGGGCTTTTCTTAAACGGACTGGTCGCACCAAATCTCTCCTTTGATGCCTTTGCAGAAGTAAGCACGGATAAGCAATCCGGTTTGGAATATTCAGGGCATGATTTTGAACCTTATCTGGGTTATCCTTACGTCAAACTCGGCGATAATGGGCGCACCTGGGATTTTTTCAGAGCACGTACGGATTGGCAAGCAGCTCCTTATTTCAAACTTTCGGGTGGCTATGATTATATATCCTTTGGCCCGGCAAGGCACAATAAATTAGCCCTCAGAGGCGGTGATTTTTATTGGCGAGCAATTCAAGACACTTCGGAACAAGTCTATATAAAGAGACCCGTGCCTACCCCCTTTGCCGCCTTTGAGTTGAGTTTGGATTTTGTTTCCTATTCTCAATACGCAATGCAATTAAAAAACTGGAAAGACTATACAAAATATCTCCATGCCCACAGGCTTGCTTTTAATGTTTCGGATAACTTTTCATTCGGTTTAACGGAAACCATAGTTTACGGCGGCGATAAAGAAAGAGAAGAACGCCGCTCAATGGAAGTGATATATGTACTCCCGTTTGTGCCGTATCTATTTGCCCAAAGCTATGGCGGCGACAGGGAAAACACGGGAATGTCGGCGGATTTTTCCTGGAAACTCTTTAAAATGTTTGAGCTTTACGGCGAATTGTTTATAGACGATTTGAACACCATAACATCTTTTTTTGACGATACCTGGTGGGGCAATAAATGGGCTGCTTCCATTGGAATAGCCATAGACTCCGCAAAAATCGGCGTATTCAACTGGGATTATAATTTTGAATACACACGGATAGAACCTTGGGTTTACACCCATCATAAGGGGCCGGGCAGCGACTATTCGCACTTCGGAAATTCTCTGGGTTCCGATTTAGGCCCGAATTCAAGGGAATTTTACAGCCGCTTTGGTGTTTCTTTCAAAAAACTTTTGCGCCTTGATTTATCCGTGTCTGATATAGCAAAAGACACCGCTTTCGGCGGCCAGTTAAGAGACCTTCATACATACGAAGACCCGACGGATAAAAAATATTTGAATCCCAAAAGCACCCTGCACTATCAGGAATACGGTGCAGCAGTTTTGTTCAGGCCGTTTTCCGTTTGGAGCATAGGAGCAAAACAGTATTTGATTTTCGGGGAGTATAAGGGGTATAGGACGGAAGTGTTTAGCGGGGTTGTTTTTTAAAGTTGAGAGTTGAGAATTGAGAGTTGAGAGTTGTTTTTTAGGGTTTTGTTTGCTGTTTTTTTTTGCAAACGCTTTTGCTTGGAAGCCTACTCCGCAAATTATTGAGGAGCAGGTTCCGCAGACTGCATTTGCGCAGCTTACGGAATTTCAAAACGCAGCCCGCCCTGAATATAACGCATACTTGACCGCCGGGATAATTTATCTGCCGCTTCCAAACCAAAGCGAGTTATTGACGGATTGGGGCACTCATGAAGGCTTTGCGTTCAGGCAACGTCTTGGAATGTGGCTCACGGACAATTTTAAAGGTTTGCGCTATGGATTTGGCTGGCTTGGGGAGCGGCAAGGGTGGGATAACGAAGACTTTTTATTTCTTCCGCACAGGGGAAAATTTTCACAGATAAATCAAATTCACACTTTTGGCTTAACGATTGCAGACAGTTCAAAGCAATTGCTGTTCGGGGGCGGCTTGCAATATTTGAATGCAAATGATGAGGTATTGAGATGGTGGCTTTTGGGAACTTGGAGCAGATTTTCCATTATGCCGAGTTTCCACAAAAGCGATTTGCAATTCATAAATGTGCAATTATTTTTGCAAGCCAGGGAGCTTAGGGGTGATAAAAATTCCTGGCAAAATTATTTGCCCGATTTGGAGTTCTCATTTTATTCAAAAGATTCCGTTAGAATGTTTGTTTCGCAAAACATATTCAAGCAAAGGCTTTATCTGGAAACCGCTTTTTGGCTCCAGCCAAAAGACTTCACTTGGGCAGCCATTAAATATTACTTGGAACCGTCTCGCTTGGTGGCTTTGGAGGCCACGGCTACCAAAAAGGAAAACGACAAAGTCTATTTTGGCGGCGGCATAACCATTCCGTTTTTGCGAGTGGCATATAACCATGCAGACGACTATGAGACCTTTTTCAAAGGCCGTGGAACATGGATTGTTGAGTTTCGCCTAGCGCTTGGAACATCGGGGGATTCCTTCTTCTCATTAAAAGCACCCAAACCGGCTCCTAATGAAACGAGGAGAGTTCCCGTGAATAAACCTGAGTTGAACCCGGACACCGATAGCGGAGAATAAATATGTTAAAGCTAATCCTTGCGCTCCTTCTCACCTCCTGCACACACTGGCTAATTGAGACCGAAACCCGTATTCAAATGGAAAACGGCACGAGCGAGGAAATTCACGATTTATCCCTGGTTTCCTCAAACGGGCAAATTACAGTTTGGATTCCGGAGACGGTTGAACCGGGTAAACGCTCAAGAGTTTATGGAAATGAATGGGTTGGCGAATTTAATTTTGCGGTTTATTCGGGAGATTCGCTAATAGATTTGGGAGTCCACAGGTTGAAAGGCGGTACTGTTTTGGCACAGATAAAAGAGGAAAATGGAAAGTTTGCAATGCAGTTCAAATGAATTACTTTCTATATTTTCCCTATGGCTTTAAAATTTGATACTCCAATAACCGCAGTTCCCATGTTCCATCAAGGCAAAGTGCGCGATATGTACGACCTTGGCGAGCATTTTTTAATGGTGGCCAGCGACCGTCTTTCCGCTTTTGATGTTGTGCTTCCAACTCCTATTCCGGGCAAGGGCAAAATTTTGAATCAGCTTTCCATCTTTTGGTTTGAGCAACTCGGAATGCCCAACCATTTGGTCACCGCAAATGTAGAGCACTACCCCGCTGTGCTAAAGCCATACGCCGATTATTTGCGAGGGCGTTCAATGCTGGTTAAAAAAGCCAAAAGGCACGATGTGGAGTGCATAGCAAGAGGCTACATAGTAGGTTCCGGCTGGAAAGACTACCAAAGAACCGGAAAAATATGCGGGCACACTTTGCCTGCGGGTTTGAAACTGTGCTCAAAAATAGAACCTGCAATTTATACTCCAAGCACCAAGGCCGAATCAGGGCACGATGAAAACATACCTTACGAGCAAACAATTCCGCTTGTTGGCGAAAAAATTGCGGCAACCCTCAGAGACCTGACTTTGGAGGTTTACAGCAAAGCCAGAAACTATGCCGCAACCAAGGGCATAATCTTGGCAGACACAAAATTTGAATTCGGCGAGATAGGAGGCAAAACCGTTTTGATAGACGAGGTTTTAACGCCGGATTCCTCAAGGTACTGGCCTGCCGAAAAGTATCAGGAAGGCCAAAACCAAGAGAGCTTTGACAAGCAATATATCCGAGACTGGCTGGAAACCCTTGACTGGAACAAGGATTATCCGGGTCCTGAAATTCCAAAGGATGTGGTAAAAAACACTTTGGACAAATATGTGGAAATTTTTGTTCGGCTCACGGGAAGCCAGCCGGTTTTATGATAGCCGGTATTTTACTATAGGCATAAGTTCTGGGGCTTCGCTTATCGGAACAGATGTTCTTGGCATGGGTTTGCCGTCAACCTTTGGACTCCCAAAACTCCTCCAATTTTTGAAACAACCCCCCAGCAAAGGCAAACAGCCTATAATTATCCCTCACGCTCCACACCCGCACACCTCTTTCCACACAAGCCCTGAGCACAGACACAACCACAGGCAAATTACGCCCCAGCCTTGATATTTCCGAACAAAGCAAAATATCGTTTTTTTGCAAAGTTCTCGGCGGCTTGCCGTTTATCCATTTATCAACCGCAATTCCGTTTTGCTTGCAAAACGTGGTGATAGTTCGCCTCTCGGCGTTGACATGAATATAACCGTATATCATAAAGACCTCCAAATAAAAATACCTTTGCCTAAGGATTGCTGTTTAAATCTCTCCGAATTTTCTATATTTCTATTTATGACAACGGTTACTCTGAAAATAGAAGACTGCAAGGCACTTGAGCTTTTGCGGCAATTGGAAAATTTAAAGATTTTCAGCATAATTAATGCTTTAGGGGTTCCGGTGAATTTGCAAAAATATGAGGGAGCAATGTCAAAACAGCCTTTGGAAGAAATTGACCGGCAACTTAAAGAACTTAGGGATTCTTGGGAATGAGCTTCCTGAAAAAGCCAGAGATTTTGTTAACGATTTGTTGGCAAAAGAAGTTCCGTATTTAGATGAGAAGCCATAGCCCTCATCTCTTGTTTTATCCTCTCTGCGCTCAAAATATTATCAAAAGGAAGGTGGGCTTCTATAGATTCGTTAAAAGTCCAATTGTTCATCAATTCTTTCAAAGTAACCGAAAAGTAATCTTGCAGGTTGCTATCTGTTTTTTTGCATTGCTCAAGAATATCGGGAATGTTGCTCCACAAATATATTATGTCTTCAAAATCGTGGCTCATTCGCAAATCCAATGAGCCTCTATGCAAAACGGCTTCAAATTTGGTAGCCAAAAAATAAGGCAATTTAAACAGCTTTATTTGAATATTTTCACTCAACTGATAATTAAAAGAATGTTTTATTCCCCCTGCATACCATTTATTTGTGAAACCCATTTGCAAATTTGGAAGCATAATATCCACATGAACCCCATTGAAAATCCATCTGCAAATCGGAGCTTTCTCAGACATATCGTG
>JAISSJ010000042.1 GCA_031273195.1 Candidatus Fibrimonas sp. | reverse complement strand
CATAATGGAATGCGAATGGTCAAGCATAACCGCTACGGTTTTATATTCGCTGCCCTGGCTTTTATGCACGGTGCAGGCGTAGGCAAGGGTTAAATGCTCAAATTCATCGCCTTCCACGCTCATCGTTTTGCCGTCAAAATTTGCCTCTATCTTTTTTGCCGTAGGCATAACTCTGATTATTCGCCCCAAGTCGCCGTTGAAAATATCCTTTTCGTAGTTGTTTCTCAACTGCATAACAGGGTCGCCCATTTGCCAGCGCATATTCCTGTATTCAAAACCATAGGCATTGAAGTTCAGAATTTTCTGCAAAAAAGCGTTTAGGTTTATGGTTCCCAAAATTCCCTTGTGCATGGGCGTTAAAACCTGAAGCTCGTTGTTTTTTGAAAGCTCGCTCAAAATGGAAAGTGCCTCTTCTGAATTTTGGTAAGGCATATAATGAAAATGCGAACCGTCTATTATGTTTGGCATATGCCCCGCTAAAATGCGGTGGGCGTTTTCCGCTATGTCGCTTTTGTCGTTATGCCTGTATATTTTTGAGAGCCGGATGGAATTGACCTCCGGGCAGGATAAAATTTCCCTAAGCACATTGCCGGGGCCAACGCTTGGCAACTGGTCAGCATCGCCTATCAAAATCAACTGCGCTCCGGTTTTTAAAGCCCGCATCAAATCTGCGGCAAGCTCATCGTCTATCATCGAGCTTTCGTCTATTATAACGCTGTCCGCTTCCAGAGGGTTCATTTCGTTTCGGGTAAAAAGCCCGGAGATGGGGTCTATTTCCAGTAAGCGGTGAATGGTGCTAGCTTTGAAGTTGCAAACCTCCGCCATGCGGCGAGCAGCGCGCCCTGTTGGCGCGGCAAGCATCACCTTCTTTTTTTGCAGATTCAAAATGTGCAGAATGCCTTTTAATATGGTGGTTTTGCCGGTTCCGGGCCCTCCGGTTATCACAAAGAAATTGCTTGAAACGGCGTTTTTAATCGCCAACAACTGCTCTTTGCTATATTCTATTCCCTGCATACTTGCCGCATAATTTGCATCTGCATCCAGGTGCGAGGTCTCTTCGCCAAAGTCAAAGGAATTGCGAATAAAAGTGCCTATGTACTTTTCCGCATTGTAAAGCTCCGGGAGCCAAACTCTTTCGTTTTGAATATGCACCTTTCCGCTTTTGTGCAATCCGCTCAACGCCGCGCTTAGATTATCAAAGATATCATCGTCTGGGCCGTATGGAATTATGTGCAAAAAATTCATGGTATTTTGCAGCAAATTTTCCCTTGGCATAAAAGCGTGTCCGCCATCGTATTTCGCTTCTCGCAGTATATATGTTATGGCAGCGCGCAGTCTTAAATCGGCACTTTCCTCAAAGTCCATTTTTTTTGCGGCGTTGTCTGCAATTTCAAAACTGTAGGCAAAAGGTTCTTCGCATAGGGCATACGGGTTTTCGCTTACTATATCTTCCGTTTCCTCCTTGTACAAATTCCAAACACTCATGGCTTTTGCGCCTGTGAATCCCAGTTTGTAGAGGAACAGCAATGCTTTTCTGCTCTCCTGTTGCAAGCTCCAGTCGTCTATGAATTTCTCCAGTCTTTTTCCGTTTAACCCTCTAACCGCGCCTCGCAAGCTGCCGGGGTCTTTATCCAAAATATTCGGTAAATTCTCCCCGAAAATCGTCACCAGTTTTTCCGCAGTTTTCTCGCCAATGCCTACAAAAATACCGCTCGCCAAATACGCAATCAAGCCGCTCTCGCCTTTGGGCTGCAAAATTTCACAGCCTGTGACCACAAACTGTTTTCCGAATTTCGGGTGTTCCCCCCAATCCCCAGTTAAACGCACTCTTTCCCCCGCATGAACAGGCGGAAAATTCCCCGCAGCGGTCTCGTTCAGCTTATCGCTTTTTATGCGGGCAACCGTAAAACCGTTCCGCTCGCTTGCAAAAACCACAGAGGATATTGTGCATTCCAGGGTTTGGGGCATTGGGGGAAGGTAGAAAATGCAACGCCGCAAAAAATTGCTATATTTACCCTTCAAATCCTCAAAATTCACCCTCAAACAAGGAATATTCCTCATGAAAATCAATCAAATCAGACTTAGCTGCTCGTGCGGGCAGGGTGTTAAATTCACCTTATTGGCGGCAGGCCTTGTGCTTGCCTTGGCATTCACTCTTTCCTGCTCGTCTGACGATGGCGGCGGTTCTCACAGCGGCAAAGGAAACAACATCAGCAATTACAGAACCGTTGTAATAGGCACGCAAAAGTGGATGGCGGAGAATTTGAATTACGCCGTTGCAGGAAGCAAGTGTTATGGTGAAGATGGTGAAGTTTTTGTGTCCGGTGGTGATATTTTTGGAGGTGATCTCATTACAAAAACATTATCGCCCGCTGAAGTACAGGCCAACTGCACGAAATACGGTCGTCTTTATGATTGGTCAACTGCTATGGCACTTCCGTTAAGCTGCAATGAGAATAGCTGTTCAAGCCAGATACAATCCAAGCATCGTGGCATTTGTCCTAGTGGATGGCATATTCCGAGTAATGATGATTGGTATGTTCTTATAAATCAAGTTGGCGGTTATGAAACGGCTGGCAAGCATCTTAAATCAAGGAACGGCTGGGAGTCTTACAGCGGCATAGAGAATTTGGATACTTACGGGTTTTCGGCTCTGCCGGGCGGCGACGGCTACTCGGTTGGCAGTTTCAACGATGTCGGCCACGACGGCTACTGGTGGAGTGCCAGCGAGGACGAGGATATCAGCTACGGCGCCTCCATCCAGTTCATGTTCTACAACCACGACTACGCCTACTGGGGCCACGACGGCAAGTACAGCTTGTTTTCTGTTCGTTGTCTGCAGGACTAAGCGGTTGGGGTGCCTTGGTACCCTAGCCCCATTGTCTGAACCTTGATTCACTTGATTTAAGGATTTGCTTGATTGGTGGAAAAGCGGACGATGTAGGTTTAGGCGGTGCAAAACAGGCAAACATCATCGCACAAGGGCAAATGTTGCCGCAAGCACCCTAGCTGCCACTGTTAGCGTAGCAGGTTTTCAAACCAAGCGGACTTCCAGATTCTTTCCAAGTGCCTTCGCAATATTGCTAAGGGTATTGAATGTAGGATTCGCAAATGGAGTTTCAAATGAACGATAGGCTTGCTTGCTTATGCCAGCTTCCTTTGCTACCTTTGCTATAGGCTTGTCCCGCCTTGCTTCAAAAAGCATATATGCTATTTCTATCTCCGGCTTAACAGGAATAGCATACAAACCTTTTTTTGCATTTCCTTTTGTTTTAGGCACAACCAAATGCTTGCCGAATTCAAGCTCGCACACAAGAGTTTCGTTTAAAGCCTCTTTTGCCATTTCCAGAGCGTGTTCCAAAGACTCGCCGCAGGTATTTATGTTTGGCTTATCGGGAAAAGAGACGATATATTCGTCATCTTCTTTTGTTATTTTCGCAACGTAGTTCATAGTGCCTCCTATTTTGCCCCTAATTGCTTTAAAATTGCTTTAGCTAAACCGGTTTTTAAATCTTTTCCAGCGTGAAACGGAATCGGGACTATATGCCCGTTTTTTTCAAATATATGATGGCTTCCACTTACGCGATTCAAAGCAAATCCGTTTTTCTTAGCAATTTTGAACAACTCTTTAGCGGTCATTTATGGGATAATATAGAAAAAGCTTGATAAGGCTGCTTCTTGTGCTCCCTGGGGTTTGGCGGGGTGAACCGGAACGGGGGAAAGTTT
>JAISSJ010000096.1 GCA_031273195.1 Candidatus Fibrimonas sp. | reverse complement strand
CCGGTTTCTTTGTCGCTCAACATTTCGCAAATTTTTGAATTGTAAAATAAATCAAAAGCCTCATCCAAAGACACTTTTTTCTGCCTTGCAATTTCATCTATGGTCATTCTAACGAGAGATGTATCCTTCATCAAAATTCCTCATACCCCGTGAATTTCAAACTGGCTAAAGATAAAACCGTTTTGAAAGCATATTGGTTATTAGGATGAGCAAAAGAAAGCTCATCCAGCAGTGCCAGCTTGGTGTTTCCGGTTGCCCTGCCCTTTGCAAGAGACTCAACATAGTTATCTACTGCGACAATCACTTCATCATCGGCTACATTTCCTATAACAATATCATAATCCATATTTTGCGAGATATTACCGGCTGTCCTATTCAAAATAACAAAATCCAGCCATTCCTCGCAATAACCGCCGAATTTCTTAATCTTTAAATTTGCATTTTCCGTATATTCGTATATATTCAAAATTCCTTTTTTCTGCGGATTTGTTCTTTTCCTGCGGTTAAGCCAACGGACTGCCTGCTCTCTAAGGTCGCTTAAATAAAAACCTTGCCCAAAATCCACATTTTTCCTTCCGAGAAAAGGATTTGGTTCTTTTATTATCTCCAATGAACCATGATACAAAATCATAAAACAATTCCATATTCCATAAATTTTTCCTTTATTTCTTCCAGAATGTATTCGGAAGACAGCGTATGCGAAGTATCGTAAGTGTCTTTATAAAAGGATAATTGGTTTGTGTTTTTCAGTTGATTGTAAGCCATTGTTTTGCTTCCGCCAAAAAATCTTTCGGCACAAAGTTCTATTACATAAACCAAGAAATCTTTAACTGCTAGAGACATGAAGGAAATTTAGAAAATATCGGCAACCACTAGGAGAAACCTGCGTGTTTGCCTTGTTTGCCGTGATGTTTGTGCATACAATGCAGTTATACTGGCATAAAATCCAAATTCTCCATAATTTTTTCTATATTACCCCATAAATGCAGTCCCTGAACCAAAAACCGCCCCTCGCCCGACCTTCCACCGCAGGCTCGGCGGCACGTTTTTTGGGGGACCAAAAAACACCCAAGGTGCCCAGACTATGCGATGCTAACGGCATTCCTGCTTATATCAAAATTACCCCCCCCCCCCCCGTCTGCTAGTCCGTCACAGAATGCCCGCAAATGGGGCTATCGTGGGCAACACGCCCCTTTGGAGGGTTTGGTTCGCATTTTCCGAAATTTTTCCAAAGGAGGCTTAAATGGCAAGTAATGAGCAATTACGCAAGCACAAGATTAGAGCAGAGTTATATGATAACGTGCTCACCGAAGACCCTAACGACTTTGCGGCAAGGGTGGTAGCGGACAAACCCCTCACCTCAAAAGATGTTTGCAATTATGCGGCACAGAGAGGCGGGGCGGATATTTCCGCCAAGGCTATGGAACACGCCGTTGACCTGTATTTGAGCGAGATGGCCTATCTGCTATGCAACGGTTTCACGGTGAACACGGGCGTTTTCAATGTCCGGCCCAAGATTAAGGGGGTGTTCAACAAGGCTACGGAGCAGTTCAACCCCGAAAAGCACAAGATATCCTTTGATTTCAATCAGGGTTTGCGGCTTCGCAGGGAGCTTGCGAACATTAATGTTGAGATTACGGGCGTGAACAAAGCCACCTTCTTCATTGACGAAGTTACGGATATTGAGAGCGAGAGCATAAGCGACCTGCTTACCCCCAATCGCAATCTGCGTATAAGCGGGAGCAAAATCAGAATTTCGGGTGAAAACGCCGAAAATGGCGTTTATTTCATCAACCAAGAGACCAATGAACGGGTAAAGGTTAGTTCAAAAATGCCCGTGAACAAGCCTTCCGAGTTGATAGTTGTAATCCCGGCATTGGCGGCAGGCAGTTACAAGCTGGAAATAGCCACTCAATACGGCGGTAATAGCAAGCACTTGCTTAAAGAGCCTAGAAATACGGTTTTTGATAGGGTTTTGTCGGTTTTATGATTTACGGCCATCGTAATCGTGCTATTACGGTTGCCGTAATCGTGTTATTACGGTCATCGTAAGTGTGCTATTACGATGGCCGTAAGCGGGCGTGTAGCACCATAGTGGTGCAAACCTGCCAAATTTTGCTTTCTCTGGGGTTTGGTGGAGTGAACTACGGGGAAAGGAGTTTTTTATGAACAAGACAGTCTCAAGATTCGCATTGGCGGCAGGCGTTGTAACATGCCTCTCCTAATCCTGCTCTTCACCCTTCCCGTTCTAGCCCAGAACTCCACCCCGCAATGGATTGACGAGTCCTGGCGTACCACCCGTTACCCAAACACGGATTGGTACACGGGCTTCGCAAGGGACAACATAAAAAGCCAACCCAATTCCGAAACCTACCAAGCCATAGAAAAAGAAGCCCAAAAAAGGCTCATAGAAAGCATAAACATCCGCATAAGCGGAACCTCAACCTCAAAGACAAAAATGACAAGCAGCAACAAAAGTGAAACCATAGACCAAAACTACGCCCAAACAATACAAGTCTCCACCAATGCGGAAATAGCCAAAGCCCAAACCCACTCACACTACGACGCAAAAAACAACATCATCTACGCCTTCTCCGCCGTCCGAAAATCTGACTTGGCCGATTACTACGCCACCCGCATAGAATTCTACCTGAACGAATCCCAACGCAGCATAGACTTTTCCAAGCAGTTGCTAGAACTTGACAAAAGAAAAGAAGCCCTTGAAAAGCTGGACGGCAGCAAAAAATTCATAGACTCCACCGCCTACTACAGGTCATTGCTGCTAATCGTTGACTCCCAAAACGGCGCCAAGCGCTCCCAAGGCGAACGCATAAACGAGCTTCTGAACGAGATTGCCTCCCTGCAAGCCGGAGACGCCATGCTGGTGTTTGTCACCGGAACGGATATTATTGTATCGGGTTTGCAAACATTCCTCTCCGAAAACAACATCACAATAACGGAAGATGAAAACGAGGCGGGTTACATTCTAAAGATAGACGGCAAGGTTTGCAATGCGACGGCAGCCGGATATTTCCACTACGCCAATGCTTGCGTGAAAGTTGCTCTGACCAATGCAAGAACAGGCAAAAACGAAACTTTAATTACCGTCAACGGACAAAAGGAAGGAGCCTTGAACGCCGAGAAAGCGGAGCAGGAGGCGTTCAAATCGGTTGTCCCCGAAGTGTGGGCAAAAGTGAAGGATAAGTTTTTGGAAAACTAAAGGAGAGTTCTATGAAGAGAAACATTATAGTTATTGCTGCACTATGCATATTTTGCGGCCCGGCTTTCGCACAGCAGTACTGGACCGGGGACGGCGGGAAGGGAATCCGGCTTGCGGTGCTTGAGCCGGAAGGCAAGGGGATTTCGCAAAATGATAAATGGACGCTTTCTGTAGTCCAAAACGTTATTTACACGGATTTCAGCAAGTATTCGGACATGACCATCATAGACCGCCAGAACCTTGAAAAGGTATTTGAGGAATGGAAAGAATCCATGTCTGGGCATTACTCGGACGCAGACCGCATCAAAATCGGCAACCTCACCAACGCCAGCCACATTCTCAGCGGAACAATAATAAAAACCCCCAATGCCTTCATGCTTGAGCTTTCCGTGACGAACTTGCAAAGCGGGGAGCGAAAAGCATCGTATTCCCAGCCCGTGTCCGCCGCCGCATTGGAGAACCATTCTGCGATTAAAGAGGCATCTGCAGATTTGCTTAAACAGTTGGGCGTGGACTTGACAGGCACAGCACTTGCGGAATTGAAACAGACGGCAAACATCGCTCGGATACAAGCGGAAGAAGCACTTGCACGAGGCATAGTAGCCAAAAGGCAGGGCACCGAAGTGGCGGCGTTGAGCTACTTCTATCAAGCGGCAGCCCTTGACCCCGCCATGCTTGAAGCGGCGAACAGGTCTTCGGTGATGGCGGCAAATATCTCAAGCGGAAACATAGGAGCAGACACCCGCAACGACATATTGTGGCGGCGTGACTGGGTTGCACGGCTGAAGGAAGCGGAGCAGTTTTTCGATAACCTGTTCAAGACAAACCCTCTTCCTTACACCCTGTTCTACTCAACCAAAATCACACCGGGCGAGATTGATTACGAAACCGAAACCCAGACTTTAAGCATAAACACAAACCTTCGTGCATCGGGGGCTTGGGTCTGGCTATCCTCGGTTGAGAAGGCATTGCAGGCGGTATATGACGGGCTTGACGCCACGAAAAGAAAAAGGGACTGGGGATTGGATAGTTGGCCGTGGAGAGGTGTGACCGAGCTTGAGCCTTTTGAAAGCAAAAGGAAAACTTTTTCTATTGTTGCCGAGTTGTTGAACGACAAAGGCAAAGTAATCGGCAGGACTAGCTTTGAATCCAGAGGTCAGTGGGGATTTAACAGATATGGCCGCCCTCAAATTTCCATTTCCGATGATGACAGAAAGAAGGTTGAATTCGCAAGCGTCAAGGCGGATGACATAACCGACAGGATTACCATACGGATAGAAAGCGTGAACAACATTGAGGCCAATGCTGCGGCTAGAACCAGGGTTTTGCAGGTAAAGGCTATATCCGAGGCGGAGTGGGACAGTTATGTTCTTTTCAGAATGGGCAGGGGCAGGATAATTGGGTATAACGGAAAAGGCAATGAACTCGTGATTCCCGACAGTATTTGGAACGAGCCGGTTACTTCCATTGGAGATGGTGCGTTTAGATATAGAGGCATTACCAGTATAATCATTGGTGAAAATGTTGAAGTGCATGAAAATGCATTTGACAATAAATTCTCCGAGTTTTACAACAGAAACTATAGCAGATACGGCTGGCAGGAACGCAGAGCGGGGATGTATACTTACTACGGTTCAGATTGGACATTAACTTTATCAGAAGAAGAGACGGCAATGCTTGAGCAGCAGCAACAGGATCAAGAGAGAGAAAGGCAAGAGCGGCTGGAGCAGCAGCGGCAAGAGTGGCAGGAACGGCAAGAACAGCGGCAGGAGCGAGAGCGGTGGGAACGGGAGCGACCGGAACGGGAACAGCAAAGGAGGGAAGAGCCGAAAATCGAAAAAAAGAAGGTATCGATGAGTAAAACGGATCAAACCTCTTGGCGTGGGACGCCCTTTCTTAGCTTAGGCGGTGCATTTTTTATGGGCTCTAAAGATTTTCCCTATTCAGGAAAAGGAGGTCTTTTCTCTTTCGGCGGCGAAGGAGGCGTTGATCTTTTTCGCATTGGGCTAAATATAGATTTGGGTTTAATTTCTGTTGACGGGATTAAAAAAATATACCCCGATGCCATCACTGATAGTACTTCAATGGCTGCTTTGTTTAAGATTAGTGCTTTTGCAAGATTATATCCGGTGAATGCCTGGTACCTATCGGGAGGTGCCGGCATAGGTTATTATGGTGACTATTATTCAGAAACGAAGAGTGGCGATGAAGTTTCAGGGTCAGGGACTTGGGCACCTGTATTCTCAGTTGGAACAGGATTAGTTTCCGATGGCGGAATCTATATTGATGTGCGATATAACATATTGCCGTCTAAAAGCGACGTAAAATATGTGACCGTTAATATCGTGATTACAGGACAAGCTTTTATTAACCAGGCAATGCGAAGATGATTATGTCGCTCACAATCCGCCTCAATCCAACCCCTCAACCTCCGCCTCCGACAACCCGGTAATCTCGCAAACTCTACTTTTCAATCAACGCCTCAAATATTGCCATAACCGCTTCTTTACTTAAATCTCTATATCTAAAAGCATGAGCAAGGTTACTTATGCAAGACAACCCGATTCGGCCTTTTCCCTTATTTTGGCGTATTTTGTTCGCTGTGTTATAAAGCATTCTAACGGCCAATATCGCATTTACTTCATTTGCCGTTCTAGATTTTGCATTTGATGACGGTATTTCAAAATAATGCCATTTCGTTCCACTCGGACATATTTATTCCGTGGAATACATGAAAATACACTCTGCGGCGTTCCACCAAATCTATAATGTTTAAAATACAGTCATTTGAAACAGAAAGCCTGTTCCTTGGAATTTCGGAATCACTCTCCCAAATCCATTCCTTTAACTTGGCAGATTTTTCCTCTATACAAAACCTGCCGCTCTAATATCCTTGTCTGTTTGATGGATTAGTTCTTTGTCTTCAAGCAACCACTCAAAGATGTCTTGGCCATCAGGCCTTATTCTTTCATTTTGTACAGTAGAAGGCTTAGAGTTCACATACCTCTTATATGCCTCGGACATATCCCAATCAAAATTATCATTCATAAAAACTCCTTTTTTAAGGAATATATAAAAATACTAAGCCGCCTCAATCCAACCCCTCAACCTCCGCCTCCGACAACCCGGTAATCTCGCAAATCACGGCAGTGTTAAAGCCCTTAGCCTTCATATTACGAGCCGTATGCAGAAGGCCTTTGGTCTCGCCAAGGGCAATGCCTCTAGTCTCACCAATGGTAATACCTTTTTCCACGCCTTCCTCTATGCCTTCCTCAAACCTGACCTCAAGGGCCTCATCCATATTCCACTTATGGAACAACATATTCTCTACCTCCGAGCCATGCTCTGTTAAAAACTCTACCAAAATATTCTTGCTAATACAACTTCTTATCGCAACCTTAACCGCTTCCTTCAAGCTCATAGCCTTAAGGTTCTCCCTAATCGCCGCTATGAACTCCTCATAACCGCTAAGAGATGAACTTTTCGCCGCCATCTCCGCATTCCGGCCCTTGTTGATATTGTAAACCTTAACAACAAGGTCAAGATTGGGAAAGTCCTGCGCAAGCTCAAAAGAATCAGACAACCTCATTTCCTTGAAATCGGCCATCTCCTTCTCGCCATTGTACAAAACTACAAATTCAGGAGAAGGAATTTTGATTTTATGCTCCATGTATAAAGCCTTGCGATCCGTGAGCAACTCATATTCACGAGACATATATACGAGCATCCTGAGCGGCATGTTCTCGTTTATAGAAGATTGATGCTCTACTAATACCACCAATTTGCCATCTATCACAAAAGCGATGTCGTTCAGTTGCTCCATATAAAGAGCATCCGAAAGTGTCACTATTTTGACTTTGGTGCCTGGCGGATAGTTTTTGCCACTAATAGCGTTGTATAGTTCCAGTGCTTTTTCGGGTGTACCGAAAAGTTCTGTGAACACACTGTTCTTGTACTTGCGGTTGGTCGCAGTTTCGCCTGAGTTTGCCAACATAGGAAATCCTCCGTTTTGTTTGTTACCCATTAGACGGAGAAAACGGGGGAAAAAATTTGACTTTCTGCATTTTGCAAACAACTGTTGACACTTTTCTGCATTTTTTTAATATTTCTATATTCTAACCCTAACCAAATCAGCGGTCGTGGCGGAATTGGTAGACGCATCAGCTTGAGGTGCTGACTCCCGCAAGGGAATGAAGGTTCAAGTCCTTTCGACCGCATAAAGTTTATAATGGGAATTGCTTCTGAACAGGTGAGGGTTCGTTTTGCGCCGAGCCCAACGGGCTATTTGCACGTTGGCGGTGCTCGTACTGCTATTTACAACTACCTCTTTGCAAAAGCTGCCGGCGGAACCTTCTACCTGCGAATAGAAGATACTGACCGCAAAAGATATAACGAGCAAGCCCTGAAGGATTTGCTGCGCGACCTTGAATGGCTGGGTCTGGGCTGGGACGAAGGCCCTTATTTTCAAAGCGAACGTCTGGAAATTTACGGCAAGGCAGCGCAACAACTCATAAACAACGGCAACGCCTACTACTGCTTTTGCACGGAAGAACGCCTACAAACCCTGGAACACGGCTACGACCGCCATTGCAGGGATTTACCGCAGAGCGAAGCAAAAAAAAGAATTGAAGCCGGGGAAAAATTTGTGATAAGGTTCAAATCCCCGCCGGATGGCATAACAAAATTCAGCGACCTAATCAGGGGCGAAATAGAAACCCCGAACAAGGATTTAGATGACCTTGTTCTTTTGAAGAGGGATAAATTCCCAACCTACCATTTGGCAAGCGTTGTGGACGACCACTATATGCAAACGAGCCACGTGTTGAGAGGCGATGAATGGATAAGCAGCACCCCCAAGCACGTTTTGCTGTATAACGCATTTGGCTGGAAAGCTCCGCTTTTTTGCCACCTGCCTGTGATTTTGGCACCTGGGGGAGGAAAACTCTCCAAGCGCAAGGGAGCCGCATCCGTAGGGGATTTCAGGGATTTGGGTTATTTGCCTCACGCCCTTGTGAACTTCCTTTCCCTTTTGGGCTGGAGCCCCGGAGACGACAGGGAAGTGATGAGTTTAAAGGAGATGATAGAGGCGTTTTCTCTGGAACGCATTCACCCGAAGGCAGTGGCCTTTGACGAAAAAAAACTGGAATGGATGAATGGTATGCATATTAGACTGCTCCCTGATTCCTTTTTTGCGGAAGAATTGAAAAAACTTTATCCAAGCGAAACGGACGAAAATAAATTTTTGAAAGTGGCCGCCCTGTTAAAGCCCCGCTTGAAATTCACAACCGAACTCCCTGCGATGTCCAAATACTTTTTTGAACGACCCGCAAAATGCGAAGACGAAAAGGCCTATGCAAAATACTGGACAGAGCAAAGCCCGGAGCATATAAAATTGGTTTTAAAGGAACTGGAAAAAATTTCAAGCGAAGAATTCAGCATAAAAAATATTGAAGCCGCATTTGCTAAAGTTTGCGAAGATGGCGGAATTAAGCTGGGAATGCTTGCGCAGCCGGTAAGGCTTGCTGTTAGCGGTGTTGGCGCAGGCCCCGGGCTTTGGGAGATTTTGGAATGTCTAGGCAAGGAAGAATGTATTTTCAGGTTGCGCCGTGTCAACTGAGGCATCGCTTTTTCCCATACATTTTTTTGACAGTGAAATATTCTGCCAAAAATGTGCGCATATAAGAAAATTCAAGGTATTTTCTCAGGAAAAGTACGATAAAACCTATGGCAAAAGCGAAATCCCGCCGAATAAACCCCTGTTTTGCAAATGCGAAGAATGCAACGATACGGTGATTTACGCCACAAACGAATTCTTGGAATTGCAAGAAGAACCAACGCTTGGGCTTTGTAAAATTTGGGGAATGGCGAACTTGGAGACCGGCGATATGGTTTTCCATCCGGAGTATAAATTGTGCGCAGTTGACAGCATGAATAGAATTTCCGGTTCATTGCCACAAATAACGCTTATAAATCAAAAAAAAGAAAAAATTGAAATCCAGCTTGAATCTCAACCGGTTGTGGAGCAAAATGCCAATGTGTTTTACAGATTGTTCCCGCAAAATTCCCAAAATGCCCGCATAGGCGACCAAATTTACCATACGAACACCGAGCGCATTGGCAAAGTTATAGGTTTGGAATTCAATGGCGGGCAAAATATTATTATCAAGTATGAAAACGGGGATATTGAAAAATACCATTGTGAAAAACTCTTTTATTATTTAACGGATGAGGTTTTGGAATTAAATGCAAAATGGCGGTGCCGAGATTTGCCGTACTCGCAAAACTTGCAGATATATTCGCGTTCAAAGGTTTTATATGTGAATTGTCTGGCTCCGAATTTTAATGTTGTGAGCGAACTTAATAAAATAATTTCTTCAATTCCGCAAACCCGCTGCTTTATTATGCGTATAATCCTGGAGATATCCAATATAAGCTCAACCGAGATATACAAGGAATTGATAAGGAACGGCATATACATCTGCCGCTGCAATGTTGAGCTGAAAAACCAGGATGTATTCATTACCGGTTTTTATTCCGTTAGAGACACTCCAAAAAATATTTACAGGGCATTGCAGAAATTCCCCGTAAAGAAAATAGATTTGGATATTAGAATGCACTCGGAGATAAAAACCATAAAAACCATAAACGAAAGCGATTGTTTTATTAAAATAAGCAGAATTGGAAAGAACGTTCATATAGATGGCTGGGTTAAGAGCGAGAAAGAGAAAAAAAAAGCAAAATTAAAAGCATTTTTTTGTAGCTTTAGCCTTAGGATAGAGAACCACCTTTGGGTTATTAGTTGAGAGTTGATATTTTCATTCTGCTTTTCGCTTCAATTTCCTTCGCGGCTACCGCAGAGGAAATTTTGGAATATGCGTATAAAACGGATTACAGCAAGGCTTTTAGCGAAATTTCTAAAATCCCGAAAGAAGATTCCAGCGCATGTGTGTTAAAGGGCGTTATTTTAGTCACCAGGTATGACGACTTGGGAGATACCCTTGATTTGGATTCCGCCCTGTCTATTTTGAAAAGATGCAAAACGAGCAGTTTTTGGGACCCGTTGCGCCGTTTTGAAATCGGTTTTATAAATCATAGATTGGGCAATACCCTAAAAGGCTTTAGCGAAACAAAAGATGCTGCAAAGGATCTCGCTTTGCGTTCAGACGTGGATTCAAAGGCGTTTTATGCAATTTACGGTTACTACCGGGAAACTCTCACGGATTGGATTCCGTTTGTCCGTTCCGAAAGGGAGATTTATTTGGCCGATTTGAAAACCGGTTTTGAGAAGAGCAAAATGTACGCCCCCATTTTCGGAACCTCCCTTATATGGATTTTATACAAGGAAAAAAAATACGAACAGGCTTTGGATATAACCAATGCCATGTTGAAACGCTATCCTGAGCACCCCGTGATTTTGCAAGTGAAGGCGGATATGCTTTTCAAGCTGGGCAAGGCTGAAGAAACGATCGCAATATACAAGCAAAGCGAGCAGCTTTACGCTAAAAGGGCACCGAACAGCATTCGTTATTGGTGTGCAGTTGTCCATTTGTCAAAGAAAACAAGTGATGCTTCTTGGAAAGAAAAATTGCAAAGCACGGAATACCGTGCGATAAAGCACCGAATGCCAAAGATTAGATAACGCACAACCCATCGTGGCAAGCGTGCGACCTTGCATGGCGAAATATGCAAACCGTTGGAATTTTTCTATATTTAATCTTGGAAACACAGAGGGTTTTTTATGCCGCAACTGCAAATTAGGGAAATGCCTGTTGATTTATACGAGGGTATTTCCAAAACAGCACAAACAGAGAACAGAGATTTTTCTCAGCAGGTAATAATATTGTTGCGGTCTGCTTTGAATTTGCATGAGAACAGAACGGATAGGAATAAGTTGAAATCCATATTCAGCGAAATAGACTCCTTGCAAATAAAAAATGCAAATGCTTTCCCTAATCCCGTAGAGCTGGTTCGAGAGGATAGAGATAGATGACAATAGTTTTAGACAGTTGTACGGCAATAGAGATTATTTTGAATAGAGAAAAAGCCGGAGAGCTTAAAGAAATTTTGAATTCAGCCGATGAGATTGTAACTTCCAGCCTTTATAGAATAGAGGTGGCTAATGTTTTGTTGAAATATTATAGAGGTGGTTTTATTGAAAAAAATACTTGCGATAAATTATTGACATTGGCAGAAAATTTAATTGACGATTTTGTAGATATATCGGAAAATAATCATGAGGCATTGAGAGAGGCTATCCGTTTGAATCATTCAACTTATGATGCTTTTTCTTACACTATCTCGTTCTAGAGAATCAACGCTATTAACATTGGATGAGAGGTTGAAAAAATTGGCTGAACAGGAAAATATAAAGTATTTTACGCTATAAAAATAATTCCGGCGTTGCCTGCAAAACGTCCACCCCCTCGTGGCGAATTGGGCAAACTTCCCCGCAAAAGCCCCCGCAACGCTAGCGGTGGGCTTAGTCTTAGTCCTTTAAGCAACGGACAGACCGCAATGTGAACTTATAGTTGTAGTCCCTGCACACATTGCCGTTATAGTAGCTCATTTACCGCCGGTGCAGTTAGGATTGCCGCCTGTCGTGGTGACATCGCCGGCAAAGGCAGGCACATAAATATAATATCCGCCGTCTATTTTCTGTATATTTCTAATCGCATCGGTGCATGGTTGCTGGCCCCAATCGGTATTGCCGCATCTGCCGCCAACATCGCTATTGTTTTGACCGGCAAGCTTAGTTCCGTTCACCTTCAATCCGCCGCCCTGGCCATTTTCATTTCCCAATCTTGTGATACCGAGAGCAAATATGCAATTAGGGCCTTCATCTAAGGAAGCATTGCTAAAGCTTTTGGTTATTATATCGTCAAATGCTATGCCACCGCATAAACTCGCCTGATAGGCGCAATTGTTGGTTGGGCCGGCAACGCTCGAAGAGCTTTGAACCGAAGGAGAGCTAACGGCAAGCAAAGAAGAACTACTTACCGGACAAGATGAAACAATTGTGCCTCCAAAAGCAGAACAAGCCTCCGCAGACATCTCCGCACAACCGACAGCACTCATGCAAAACACCGAGCTGCTCTGCAAAGAAGAACTGCTACTCTCCGCCTTCCCCAAAACCTCTTCCGCCGACTCTATATCCGATGTACAGGAAAAAATGAACGCCATAGCAAGCACAACACCTACTGCTAACAGAAAGCTTTTCGTTTTAAGCATTTTCTACCTCCGCCGTTTCATGCTCCCCAGCCGGCTTGTGATTTCTCCTGCCGAGCCTCGCATTCACAATAGCATTATACTTCGCAATCACAAAATTGAATGTCTTGATAAACCGCTCATACATCTCACCGCCCTCAATCACCGCATAAGCGTTGATACGCTCAACAACAGCATCATAAGCCCCGTCAAGCTCAACACGAGCCTGCTTCACAACAACATCGGTTTTGGCAGCAGCCTCATCGGCACGACCTTTTACAAGCACGTCAAAGGCATTGTTCCTCGCTTCAAGCTCATTCGCCCAGCCGTCTATCTGAACAGTCCGGGTCGCTTCAAGATAATTCCCCTTCAATTCCTGCAAAATATTATTAACCGCCGACGTCTGCTCATTGAGCGGTTTGTGCGAGAGATTTCCATAAGTGTCAAACAGTATTTTGAGCTTCTTTGCCGCCTCCCGCACACTTGGATTGTAGTGCTTCAGCGAGCCTTCGTTAATCTCCACCATGCCGGAGTAAATATCATCGCGGGCTTTGTCCGCCTCCTGAATTTTCTCGGTGAAAAGGCTCTTGCTAACCCTTTTAATTCCCTCGTCCTCCTTGTTGTAAGAAGACTGATAGGCTGCAAACTGTTCCCCTACCTTCAGATTTTCCGCCCCTTCCTTAATAATAAGGTCTCGGAACTCGGTGTTAAGCTGGAAATGCTCGTCATTTCGCAGATTTTTTCTGTAAAAGCTGTCTATTCTCATAGATTATTCTCCTTATTTTGATAAAAACAGATACGTTCTCCAAGCAAACGGCTCGGAATAATGGTTTCCTGTGTGCAGGAAGGCCATAAATTGCTCTGAAATACGGTTTCCCGTGTGCAGGAAAGCCTCAAATTGCTCTGAAATACTGTTTCCTGCGTGCAGGAACCCCCCAAATGGTTCTGAAATGCTGTTTCCTGTATGCAGGAAAGTAGTAAATAGCAATGAAACGTAGTTTCCTGCCAGCGGGAAAGCACTAAATTGTTCTGCGTTGTGGTTTCCTGTGTGCAGGAAAGCTCTAAGCTGCTAGTTTTACCTGCTTCCTGCTGAGGGGGGGGGGGGGGGGGGGGGGTAAAATGCCGTATTTTCGGGCTGCAAAGCCCATGAAACCGCAAACCCAATTTTTTGGGCAGGTTTTTACCCCTAAACGCAAAACGCCCCAGAGCCTGTGTCAGAGGGTCTAGCGTGAGGGGCAGTTTGCAGGTCTGAGGTTGCATTTGAGGGTAAATATAGAAAAAATTTGCGGGGTCTGTAGGAGCAAACCTGCGTGTTTGCCCTTTTTGCCACGCCATTTGCCCTGTTTTGCGGCGAAAATTGGCATTTTTGCGGTAATTTTTGCCCTTTTTGCCACGAAATTCACCCATTTTGCGATGACCGCCACCACCGTAGGGGCGTTGCAGGCAACGCCCATTTGCAACGAAACGCCGCATATTTGGTGGAAATCGGGGCACAGGGGCGCAAATATCGTGGTACAGCAAATAGGGCAAGGCAGGCCTTGCCCCTACGGTGTGTGGCAATTACGTTATAGGGGAACGCCGTTTGGTTTTCTACATTCCCCATATGCATCCTCTCTTTGCATTGCCCATAGCTTATATCCTAGGCTCTATTCCAAGCGCGGTTTGGGTTGCAAAAATCTACAAAGGCATAGATATTCGGGAGCACGGTAGCAGAAACGCCGGTTTAACAAACGTGTTCAGGGTCTTGGGGTGGAAGCCGGCAATACCGGTTATCTTGGTTGATTTGTCCAAAGGTTTTCTTGCGGTTTATATCGCAATATTATTGAACCATTACGACTGGCTCCCGATTACCGCCGGTTTGCTTGCGATTTTTGGGCATAGCTTCACCTGCATGGCCGGGTTTAGAGGAGGCAAGGGAGTTTTAACTGCGCTCGGCGTGTTCCTCGCCCTGCAACCTGTGCTTGCACTCACCTGCTTTGCCTTTTGGGGACTTCTGTTTGCTGCAACAAAATATGTCTCTGTAGCGAGCATCGGTGCTTGTGCTTTGCTGGGTGTGCTTGCGACCTTCGGTTATTTTTCTGAAATTTTGCCTGTTTATAAATTGGATATCTATGTTTTGGTTTTGTCTTGGCTGGTATCGGTTTTTGTTATTGTAAAACATAAAGCCAATATGGTAAGGCTCTGGAACGGCACGGAAAACGGTTTTGGAAAAAAGAGGAAAACATGATAGACGAATTACACGAAGAATGCGGAATAATGGGAATTTTCAACGGCGATAACATAGTCCGTAATCTGGCTACGGGACTTTACGCCTTGCAGCATAGAGGGCAGGAGAGCGCGGGCATTGCCGCTACCAATGGCGAGAAGGTGCGGGTGAGCAAGAGTATGGGTTTGGTGGCAGACCTTGTGGAAATGGGCAAGCTGGAAGACATTGCCGAAAACTGTTTTGCCGCCGTTGGGCATGTTCGCTACAGCACCACCGGTTCCCGCACGCTTGCAAATGCGCAACCGATGCTTGTATCTTGCAAGTGGGGTTACCTTGCTGTGGCGCACAACGGCAATATCACAAATGCTCACGAGCTTCGCGCGGAGATGGAAGCAAACGGGCATATTTTCCAAAGCACATCGGATTCGGAAGTTCTTTTGCACGAGATTTCACGCACCAAAGCGGATAATCCGGCGGAGGCTATTCGCACGGCGGTTCAAAAATTCAAAGGCAGTTTTTGCTTGATATTTTTAACCATAGATTCAATGTATGTGATAAGAGACGGGTTCGGTTTCCGTCCGCTTTGTTTTGGCAAAAAAAACAATTCATGGGTTTTTGCAAGCGAGTCCTGCGCATTTGATTTATTGGGAGTGGATTATTTAAGAGATGTTCAGCCCGGCGAGTTTCTATCCATAAATAAAAACGGCATTCATCAGGAACAGTTGATCAAAAAAAGCAGAAAAGCCTATTGCATATTTGAGTTTGTGTATTTCGCCCGCCCGGACAGCAGAATTTTCGGGCAAAGCGCAGACAAGGTTCGCCGCAAAATGGGAAAAAAACTGGCGGAGGAAAGCCCTGTTGACGCAGACATAATAATTCCATGCCCGGACAGTTCAACAACTGCAGCCCTTGGCTATTCGCATGAGAGCGGAATTTGTTTTGAAATAGGGCTTTTGAGAAACCACTATGTTGGCAGAACATTTATAGACCCGGCGGCTCAAAATATAAGGGAGCAAAAGGTAAAATTGAAATTCAACACCATAAGCGGCGTGTTAAAAGACAAAAAGGTGTGTTTGGTTGATGACTCTATTGTGCGTGGAACAACCTTGAAAATTATTTGCAAAATGTTAAGGGAAGCCGGAGCAAAAGAGGTTCATATTCGCATAGCAAGCCCGCCGGTCAGGTTTCCGTGTTGTTTTGGAATGGATTTTCCAAGCCCTGCGGAATTGGTGGCGAATGCCTTGGGCACGGGAGAAGTAGCCAAGATGCTGGGTGTTGAAAGCCTTCATTATTTGAGTGTTAAGGGAATGCGCGAATGCACAGGTGCGCCGGATGATTTTTGCGGAGCCTGTTTTGATGAAATTTATCCGGAGGAATTCAGCAACACGGCTAAAAACAGGTGCGGGGAGGTGTTATGAACATCCCTCCGGAAACAAGACTGGCGATACTTTTCGCCTCTGTTTTTGCCATATCGCTTTTTGCGGGGGTTGTGATAATAATGAATTCGCTTGGCAACATGGCGAATCATTTAAGGCGAATGGAATTCATAATTTCAAAGGAGATAATTTTGCGTCACAACCGCCAAGTTAATTTCTACAAGCAGCAAAAGCAGAGATCCATTGCCCAGCTAGAGCGAGAAAAGAGGCAAGCAGCCTTGCTGGAAATTCCTCTAGTGCGAAACTCGGAGCAAAAAATGAAGGAGAGGTTGTAGGTGAAAATAGTACTGGGCGATTGCAAAGAAGAATTAAAGAGCATTGGAGAAAATTCCATTGACTTGATAGTCACTTCGCCTCCTTATGCAGATAACAGAAAGCAAACATATGGCGGAATAAAACCGGAAAATTATGTGGAGTGGTTTTTGCCTATTAGCAAGGAATTATTAAGGGTATTGAAACCTAGCGGAACGTTTATTTTAAATATAAAGGAAAAAGCTGAAAACGGTGAAAGGAGCACTTACGTATTGGAATTGATTTTAGCTTTTAAAAAGCAAGGCTGGTTATGGACGGAGGAATTTATTTGGCATAAAAAAAACTGTTATCCCGGAAAATGGCCAAATAGATTTAGAGATGCTTGGGAAAGATTATTACAATTTAACAAAACCAAAAAATTCAATATGTATCAGGACAAGGTAAAAGTTCCGATTGGAGATTGGGCAGAATTTAGATTAAAAAATTTAAGCGAAACTGACAAAATAAGGGACAATGCCAAAAACGGCAGTGGCTTTGGAAAAAACATATCAAATTGGCTTGGGAAAGAAGATGTTTATCCCAGCAATGTGTTGCACTTATCTACGGAATGCAATAATAAAAACCATAGTGCAGCATTCCCGGATGCCTTGCCTGAATGGTTTATCAAATTATTCACAAAAGAGGGTGATACGGTATTAGACCCTTTCGCAGGTTCAGGGACAACCTTATTTGTAGCCGAAAAGATGAATAGAAATTCCATTGGGATTGAAATTATGCCCGAATATGTATCTTTAATAAAAACTCAACAGCAAAATCAATTGACACTATTTAATCCCGAGGCGGAATATGAAAAAATTAGATATGGATGATGTGCAGAAATATGTAGAAGAACATATAGCAGAATTTCATGAGAAACGCTTAAAAAGTTTGGATAAATTAAAATTGTCTGATGTTTTGAAGCGAAAAAATCCATATCTTTTCAAGGCGAAAAATACAGAAACATCCGAGCAAATAGTTCGGGGTATTGTTGATGCTCATATTTCCTCAAATGAAGAAACGATTTTTGGCGATTGGCTTGAAAACTTGGTTATTTTTGTAAATAAAAAAGTTTATGGCGGTTGGAAATCAGGTATTCCAAATATTGATTTGGAATTTGATAAAGAAGATGTTCGTTATATTGTAACGATAAAGTCTGGAAAAAATTGGGGAAATAGCAGTCAGGTCAAAAAATTGATTGCTGATTTTAAATCTGCGAAAAAAACATTACGCACAAGCAATTCGCAGATTAGAGTGGTTGCTGTAAACGGTTGTTGCTATGGCATTGATAACCAACCGGATAAAGGTGAATATTTTAAATACTGCGGTCAAGAATTTTGGGCTTTTATTTCTGGAAATGAAAATTTATATTTGGAAATAATTGAACCGTTGGGAAAACAGGCTCGTAAACAAAATGATAATTTTAAACAATCTTATAATCAGATGATTAATTTATTCACAAAGCAATTCTCAAATGATTTTTGTAAAGAAAATGGCGAAATTGATTGGAAAAAATTATTAAAATTCAATTCTGGGAGTAAAAATGAAAAAAAGTAAAGTAACTTATTCTATACCCCCTCAACCATTTTAAAATTCAGTTCAAATATAAATTTGCTGCCGACTTTTGGCGTGCTTTCTACCAAAAGCGTGCCGCCCATCATTTCAATTATGCTCTTTGAAATGGGTAAGCCAAGCCCTGTGCCATCGTATTTGCGAGTTGTGCCGGAATCCACCTGTATGAATGGGTTGAATATTCTGTCTATTTGCTCGGCGGTCATGCCTATGCCGCTGTCTGTCACTTCAAAACGTATAATGCAGGAATCTTTGTCCGAATGCTTAATGAATGAAGATAATTTAACCGTGCCGGTATTTGTGAATTTAATGGCATTGGACAGCAAATTAATGAATACCTGGCTGAGTTTTGCCGGGTCTCCCAGCAGGTTTTTGCCAACCAAAGGTTCTGCTTCAATATTCAGTGCTATGCCTTTTTCATGAGCTTTGGAAAAAGTTGATGCCAAGGAATTAGTGAATACTTCATCCAAATCAAAAGGGATATTTTCCAATTCCATTTTCTCAAATTCTATTCGTGAAAAATCCAAAATGTTGTTTATTGTCTGCAAAAGCCATTTGGAATTTTCCGATATTTTCTCAAGATAATCTTTGGTACGGGGAGAAAGATTTTCCTCCATCATGGCAAGGTCTGAAAATCCTACAACACCGTTCAAAGGCGTTTTGATTTCATGGCTCATGTTGGCAAGAAAGGTGGTCTTTGCATGATTGGCTATTTCTGCGACTTTCATGGCTTGCTTCAAGTCTTGATACGATTTTTTCAGTTCAATTGTACGTGACTGCACTTCCTGTTCCAGCCGCTTTCCTTCGTTGCGGTTTCTAAGCAGCAGAATAAACACGAGAACAAGTACGCACAAGAGCAAAATGCCGGCACCCAAAAATAACGGGAATTGCGCCTGCGCCAGTTTAACCCTGTAATCATAAACCTTGCGAGTCCAACGTTCAGAAATGCTCTTTATGTCTATTAATTGAAGAGACTTGTTTATGATGCTGCACAAAACCGAATCTCCCTTGTGAAATCCAAAAGTTGATTCAAAAGGCAAATCAAACAGAATATTGACTTTATAACCTGCGAGTTCTCGAAAGTTAGTTAAAAAAAGCAGATGATTCTGGCTGGACATGAACATATCTATCTCATTGCGCTCCAACGCTTCAAAAGCCAAATTGTTATTTTCGTATTCTACGGTGTTTACATGGTTGGGAAACCAGTTGTGAAACAATTCCGCCTGTGACGTTCCTTTGACTAAACCCACTTTCACATACAGAATTTCGTTAAAGCTGATGTCTCTGAAGTCCGTTTTGGAGAGAAGGGCGTAATAATCCGTTAAAATGGAATGGTTTGGCCAAAGAAACAGGTTTTCCCTATCATTTGAACGGATAAGCTCGGATATAATAGGCACCTCGCCGGTCTCAAGCATATTCAGCAAATCTGCCCACCTCGCATACTGGTCATTGGCAATATTAAAGGATAAACCCGTAGAATATTCTATTTCTTTAAGCACGTCAAAAACAATTCCCTGCCATTGATTCTCCCGTGCATTGTAAAAGCTCATGGGATAATTATCGTGTTCTACCGCAAACGGAATTACCGTATGGTTGCGTATATAATTTCGTTCTTCTTCACTGAGCTGCGTAAGCAGCTTGTGTTTCATATAATCCCGCAATCCTTCGTTGTATAGTTCTGCCAAATATTTTGAACCGTTGTTTTTCAGCATCTTTTGCACAACCGAAATTATAGGTTTAAAAGCCGGGGTTTGCGTTGCTAAAGAAACCTCTCCGTAAAGCAATGGAAAAAAATCCTTTGCGAACACATTGCCGTATTTGTCAAAAGTGGCTTCTGCGGAACCTTCTTCAATAAAAGCATCTGCTTCGTCGTTTTTTAGCTTTTCATATGCAATGTCATAATCATTGATAAAAATAGCTTCAAAGGAATCTTTTGAAACCATTTTCACTTTTCCAAACGTCACTGAGCCGTCTAAAAATGCGTATCGCAATGGACGCTGTTCCGCAATTTCAGAGAGAGGCGGGCTGTCTGCCAAACGAAATAATTTTATGGAACGCAGGGCGATTGGGTTTGTCATTAAATAATTTTTTTTGCGCTCGTCTGTGGCCGTGAGGTCTCCGGAAAAGGCTATTTCACCGCTTTTAAGCCCGGCTACCAATGCATCCCATTCATAAAGTTTCGGTTTAAATGGAATTCCGAACAAATCCGTAAGCAATTCGCAGAATAAAGCGGTAAACCCTCTGATTTTGCCGTTTTCATCATAAAAGGCCTCGGTAGCCGGGTTTACTCCGTAAATAAAAAATTCCACTTGCTTGCCAAGTTCCTCAATAGCTTGGATTTCTTCGTCTGTAACACCGGGAATATCCCGGAAGGATTTATACTTGAATGATGTTTCCGGTTGTTTGCCGGCATTTTCTTCGCAACTCACTGATATAAAACATAAAAGCGAAATTGTAAACAACACTGCAATAATTTTAAGATTGATTTTCATATCCGCTTAGAAAATACAAAAATTTAGTCTCTATCCCATGAACATACCTGGTTCCTGCCGTTTTCCTTTGCGATGTAAAGGGCTTTGTCCGCACCGGAAATAAAACCGTCCAGCGAGCTTCCCAGTTTCGGCTTTATAGTATTAACGCCTATGCTTAAAGTTAACCTCGCTGCGCTGCTTCCTGTGCAAATGATTTCCGTATCTACGGCTTTTGCGCGGATAATTTCGGCAACCCCTAAAGCACCGCTCAAATGGGTATTGGGCAATAGAATAACAAATTCCTCACCACCCCAACGTGCAACAAAATCCACTGAACGTTTTAGCGTATGCTTAAAAATATTCGCCATGGCCTTTAACGCAATATCCCCCTCTTGATGCCCGTACTTATCATTGTAGTTTTTAAAAAAATCAATGTCAATCATCAGCAAACTTATAAACGCTCTGTTTCTTATGGCGTGTTCCCATTCAATTCTCAGCCGGTTATCAAAGTTACGCCTGTTGGGAAGGTCGGTCAACTGATCCATCATGCTTAAATACTTGATTAATCTGATTTGGTTCAGCATTTGCATTTGACTGCGAACCCTCAATTTTACAATTGCCGGGCTAAAAGGTTTGCTGATATAATCCACCGCTCCTAAAGAAAGCCCCTTTTCCTCTTCTTCCACGCCGGTGAGTCCGGTAATAAAAATCACAGGAATTTCATCTGTTTTGGCCCCTTTTTTCAACTGGGAAATAACATCATAACCATCCATTCCGGGCATGAGAATATCAAGCAAAATCACATCCGGCAAAAATTTTTCCGCAAGCTCTATTGCATCTGTCCCGTTCTTAGCAAAGTAAATTGTATATTCGGAACTTAGAATATGCGTTAAGGCCATTATATTCGATTTCTCGTCATCTACGATCAGTACGCTATTATTTTTTGCTTCTGTCATGCCTGCTCCATTTTTTCTTGATTTCGGAAAGTATTTTAAGAGCGGGTTTAAAATCAAAGTTTTCTATATGCTTTGCCAGCTCATCTGTTTCGGGTATTGAACGAATTTCATCCAAAAGATTTATGCTTTCCGGATTCATATTTGTAAGCATAGATTTCAATCGATTCAGCAAATTCAATACTTCGTTTGTATTCAAAACCTTATTTTGAACCTGAACTTGCGCTTTATCGAGCAAAGGTTCAAGTTCTTTCAAAACCAGATTCAATTCGCGTTCCAGTGTACTCAAAGCACTATCAGTTACCAAGTTATTTCCGTCTTTTAGCAAGGACTCAACATCGGCGGCAGCTTTTTGCAGAAACGGTTCGCCAATCATTCCCGCATTGCTTTTCAAGGTGTGCGCCAGTCTGTTAGCGAGCTTTATATCATTTTTATCTATTGCATAACGGATTTCCTGAAATTTCTCCTGATTATCCTTAACAAATGTTAATTGCAACCGTTTTTGCAGTTTGTCGTCATCATTGTATATTCCATGCGGTTCGTTAATTTTCGAATTAGACGAAGCCAGGTATTTCGCCAAACACTGCCATAATTCCTGCGTGGTGAAAGGCTTGCCTATGCAGTCCGGCATTCCATGCGATTTGTAGATTTCTCTGTCGTTAGACATAACATTTGCTGTCATGGCTACAATAGGAATTCCCGTCTTGAGCTGAATTATTCTGGATGCGGCCTCCAGTCCGTCCATAACAGGCATTTGAATATCCATAAAAATCAAGTCAAAGAATTTTGCTCCCTTTCGCATACGGTCAAAAACCATATCCAAGCCTATTTTGCCGTTTCCCGCTATAACGGGTTTTAGCCCTACTCTTTCAAGATGTTCGGAAATCACCATTTGATTCATGCGATTGTCTTCGCAAATCAGCACTTCGCCATTGAAGTTCGGTTTTTCCGATGTGTCTATTACAATATCCTTTGTCGGTATATCGGCGACTGCGTTAATGGTATCAAAAGTCAATTCAAAGCTGAATTTGCTTCCGACTTTGGGTATGCTCTCCACATTCAGGTGGCCGCCCATCAGTTCAATAATATTTCTGGTGATGGTAAGCCCCAACCCTGTTCCGCCGTATCTGCGGGTAACGCTGTCATCTGCTTGCACAAACGGTTCAAAAATCTTTTCTATTTGCTCTTTAGCTATGCCAATGCCGCTGTCCTTTACCTCAAAGTAAATGGTTGTATTGCTATTGGTTGAATGTTTAATTGAAGAATACAATTTGACCGTGCCCACGTTGGTAAACTTCACGGCATTGGAAAGAAGGTTTATAAGCACCTGACGGAGCCTCATCGGATCGCCCAGTAACTTTCTGCCTACGGAAGGTTCCGCATAGCAGTAAAGCAAAATCCCTTTTTCAAGTGTTTTCGGCGCAATTACCGTTTGGCAACGTGCAAAAATATCATGCAAGTCAAAGGGAATTTTTTCCAGTGTCATCTGACCGGCTTCAATTTTGGAAATATCCAGAATGTCATTTATAATTTGCAAAAGCCATTCGGAGTTCTCTAAAATCTTGTTTAAATAATCCTTGGTTTTTAAGGAGACATTATCGCTAAGAGCAAGCTCCGAAAAGCCTACAATGCTATTCATGGGAGTTCGAATTTCATGGCTCATATTGGCGAGGAACACCGATTTGGAACGTGATGCGGCAAGAGCAGCTTCTTCTATGGCCTTGCGTTTGGTTATGTTGTGTGCCACGCCCACAAGCCCTATAACGGAGCCTTTAAACTTATGGGGAACAAGAGTGACTTCAAACAGATATTTGGTTCCGTCAAGGTGCGAAACCGATATTTCGTTTTCAACTTCTATGCCTTCGTCTATAACTTTGTGGCTGTATAGATTGAAAAGTTTTAATTCTTCGGGTAAAAAACCCAAGGACTCTTCATCTTTGCCTATTATATCCTCTTCCCGAACATTAAAATATCTCTCTATGCTGGCGTTGCACTGCGTATATTTCAAATTCAAATCCTTGCAAAACACAAAACTTGGAATGGAATCCATCACTGTTATGAGCATATTGGACTTTAATTCCAGTTCTTCGGTTCGTTTTTTTACCAAATGCTCCAACTGCGACTTCTTTTTTCTGCTTTGAATAAATACAAAAGTAATCAGGAACAGGCAAGCAATCAGAGCGCTTATCCCTATTATCCATGGAATTTTCATTCTGGTGAGCTTTAACTGATAATCATAAGTTTTGCGCATCCAGCGGTCTGAAATTTCCTCAATGTCTATCATAGCGAGCGTTTTATCCATTATAGAACGCAAAGTCTGGTCTTTATTGCTAATTCCAAAAGTTATGTCAAGGGGATGGTGAAATGCGAAGTTCACTTTATAACCCGTAAGTTCAAAATAATTTGTGATTCTAAGAAATTGACGCTGGGTTGTCATAATCAAATCTATTTCATCGTTTTCCAAACCGGTTACGGCGTTGTTCAAGTCTTCGTAAATAACAACATTGCTGTGATTCGGAAACCACTTCCGAAACTGCGAGGCACTTACCTTCCCCTTTGTAAGGCCTATCCTTAAATGCAGTACATCGTTTAAGCTGATATTGCGATAATCGGCTTTGGAAAGCAATACGTAATAACCCTTTAAAATCGGAGTTTTGAGATAAATAAAACGTTCTTCTTCGTCTTCTTCGGGAACCAATCCGGAAATCAAATGAGTTTTACCGGAATCAATCGTTTTTACCTGTTTAAAAGACAGCCCTGTGAGCGCCTCAATATCTTCCAGCACTTCAAGAGCTATTCCCTGCCATTGCTTTTCATAGGAGTTGTAAAAGCTAATTGGATATTCATCGCGCTGCGCAACAAAAGGGATTACGGAATTTTCACGTATATACTTGCGCTCTTCATCGCTAAACCGCATGGACAGCTTATATTTTACATATTCCTGCTGCCCCAGGTTGTACAGTTTTGACAAATGTTCTACGCCGCCGTTTTTCAGCATTTTTTGCACCACGGAAATAATTGGCTTCAAAGCCTCGATTTGTGTTGCTAACGAGACTTCTGCGTAAATCAAGGGGAGAAAGTCTTCGGCAACCACATCACCGTAAGTATCAAAAACGGCTTCCGCAGCACCTTCTTCAAAAAAAGCGTCAGCATTTTTTTGTTTAAGCATATTATAAGCGTTTTCGTGGCTATTCACTAAAAAAATTTCAAAATCCTTTAAATTGGCCTTTACCTGCTCAACAGTTGTGGTGCCCTCCAAAAACACATACCTCAGCGGGCGTTCCTTTGCAATATTCTCAAGAGAGGGGCTGCCTTCCAAACGGAAGGTTTTTATGGAACGGAGAGCTATTGGGTCTGTCATGGAATAGATTTTCCTGCGTTCCTCGGTAGCGGTGAGTTCTCCTGTAAAAGCTATTTCGTGGCTTTCAAGCCCTGCAATTAAACTGTCCCATTCATAAAATCCGGGTACAAAAGGAATGCCAAAAAGATTTGAAAGCCATTCGCAAAAAAGGGCGGAAAAGCCTTTGGCATTGTCTCCGCTGTCTTTAAAGGATTCTGTGCCTAGCATGGTTCCGTAATTAAAAAATTTCACCTGTTCTTTAAGTTTTTCTATTTCATGAATTTCATCAACCGTTATGCCCGGTACATCTTTATACGAAGTCACAACCGCTTCGCAGGGCGCAAACATTAAGCAAAGGAGAACAAAAAGCAAAGTATATTTCATCAGGCTGCTCCCAGCATTTCCGCTAGTTCTTTATCCATTCTTTCCGTATTTCCGTACTGCGGCAAGTCTTTGTGCAAACTCTCTCCAATGCTGATTATGCCAAAGTCCAGATTTTTGTAGTTCCAGTAAGAAAACCCAATACCCGCTTCCCGCAAAAGAGAGGTGAAATCACGCAGCCAGTTCAACTGGCTCTGCCTTTCCACCTGCACATAGACCCCAAATTCATTGCAAGCCACCGGAACATTGTATTTCGCCCTGAATTCCAAGGCGTTTTCCATTGTGCTACGCAAACGGTTTTTGTCCCAGGCTCCGTCTTCTATGGGCAAAGTGATTGTGATGTCTTTATTCTGCGGCGGGGCGTAGGTGCCGGGCCAGGAGCGGCTTTGGTTAAAATAAGGCTCCGGAATCCAACCGGCTTTTTGGTGTGTGAAAATCACGGGTTGGTAGGAATGGAAACTATATAATACATTGTCATCTTCAAGAGGGGCCAAGTTTTTGAATTCCGCAGGATTGTTCCACATATTGGAACCTACAACAATGGGTGCTTTTGGAGCATATTTTCTTATAAGCCAAAAGAATTCGTCTTTTACTTCGTTCCATGTTTTAGCATTTGGAGCCACAGGCTCGTTCAGAATCTCAAGCAAAATTCCATCTTTGCCGCCATAGCGTTCCGCAAGCACAGACCAGATTTTTTTTGCCGCTTCTTTGCACTTTGCATCTGTAAAAAGAGGCTGTGCTCCGCCCAAAGTTCCCTGATGAAAATCGTGCCCGGGGCATTTATGCAAGTCAAGGATTAGCGCAAGCCCTGCATTTAAAATTTTTTCAACAGCTTTATCTAAAAGTTCGAAAGCGAGCTTGTCCTGTTCCAGATTTTCGCCTTTGAAAAAATTAAAGTAATCAATCGGCAAGCGAACGTGGTTAAAATTCCAGTTTTTTATTTGCTCTAAGTCTTGTTCTATTATGAAAATTTCTGCGTGTTTGCAAAAGCCCGGAAAGCCCTGAGGGTCTTTTTCTTCAATGCAATCAACCTGGCTAAACCAGCCGCCCAGATTCAGGCCTCGCAAGCGTTGTTTCAAAATATCCATAATAAGAAAGAAAAATATAGAAAAAGAAAGAAGGGTTTGGCAAGTTTTTGTTGATTTCTGTCATTTTTTCTGGAAAAAACGGGGTTCTGGGACTGAATTGATTACTATATTTATGGCGTATGGGGCAAATTTATCATGTTTCGGTTTTTACTACTTAAAAGCATTGTTGCAGGCATATTATTTATAGGCATATTTGGTTATACCACGTCATTTGGATTTAATGTGTTACCTATCATTATTATCATTATTCTTTTGATAGTCGGTGGTTTTGCGGGGTCCTATTGGGTTAAATCAAACCAGATAGCAGAGTTGTTGCTGGTAGTAGGTATAGGAGGCATAATATGCCTTGTTATAACAATATTGTCTATACCTTTGCTGCTTGTAGGCCTTTCGACTGGCCTTTTGAACTGGAATGATGAGTAACAATCCCTCTAATTACCTCGCCACAGCTATTTAGGTTTCCGCCTTGCCTGTGACCCGTAGGAGTAAAATATTAAAAAAACACATTCACCCTCTCCACTCCGCCGCTGTGCAAAATAAAAATATGCGAATGCTCGCCCGGAGCTATGTCTAAAACCCCTCTTAAACCGAGCGAGTCCAAGCTTATGGTTCTTCGCCAAACGGCACGATTATCGTAAACCCCTATTTTTCGGTATTTTGTGTCTAAAAGATAAGTGCCGTAATTGTTCGCAATTACCCTGTCCGCAGAACTGAAATTCTTTTCGTTACCTGGAGTTGAAGACATAGGGTCGGAATAAACCCGACCGCCGCTCTTTGAATACATTGTCAAATTTCTGGGTTCCGCAGAAATACCCTCTGCTGCAAAATATTCGTAGTCTGTCGCAGCCAAAGCCAAAACCCTTTGCGTAGAAACTTCTCTTTTTTTCACGCATTGATTTATGCTCCAAACCTCAATTCCCATACTGCTCCCTATCGCAAGCTCGTCCCCGTAAATCGCAAAAACTCCGTCTCTGCCGGCATAACACGCTTCAGCGTTGTTCATGGATTTTAACCGCCTTCCGTCTTGAACATAAAAACCGGTGCCTGCAAAAATCACATCGTTTGGAGAGCCGCTAAAATCATAAGTGTCTTCCCAGTCAAATGTGCATTCGTATAAATTATCTCTTTTGTAGGAATGCACGGAATAATTATCCAAAATATAAAGATTATTTCCGTTATTGCCAGAGGCTATTTTTACCGGTCTGTAAAAATCGCTGAATGTACCGAATGAACACGAAACCCTCCCAACCTCTGCGTTTCCCCATTCCCCGCACCCGAGCAAAACCGTGCAAAAAAGACAAACTGCAAAAAATACCGCAAACATCACCTGGCCTGCAATCTGTCTTTCAACGGTTTCCACCAATTCTCATTTTCCTTATACCATTTCACAGTTTCCGGAAGCCCAGTGCCGAATGTGTATTTTGGCTCCCAGCCCAACTCCTTGCGAATGCGGGTTGCATCTATGGCATAGCGCAAATCGTGACCCAAGCGGTCTGTTACAAATTCAATTTTGTCTTCATCCATTCCCATTATCTTAACGAGTTCCTTCGCTATATCTATGTTTTTCCATTCGTTGTTTCCACCGATATTATATACCCGTCCCGCCTCCCCCTTCTCCAAGGCGAGCAAAATTCCCCTGCAGTGGTCTTCCACATGAAGCCAGTCACGAATGTTCAACCCTTTGCCATATACGGGAATTTTTTTGCCCTGCATCAAGTTTGTAACTGCTAATGGAATTAGTTTTTCCGGGAACTGATAGGGGCCGTAGTTGTTTGAGCAACGGGTGATTACGGTATCCAGCTTGTAGGTTTCGTGCCAAGCTCGCACCAGAAAATCCGCCCCAGCTTTTGAGGCACTGTAAGGGCTGTTGGGGGCAAGGGGAGTGTCTTCGGTGAAATAGCCGGTTTGTCCGAGCGTTCCGTAAACCTCATCCGTGCTAACCTGCAAAAATCTTGCGTTTTTTTCCTTTGCATATTTCAGCAGTTTTAAAGTCCCTTCCACATTGGTGCGAATAAACACACCCGGATTTTTTATGGAATTATCAACATGCGACTCCGCTGCAAAATGCACAATGGCATCCGGATTACCGGAGAGCAAATTTCCTGCTCCGCAAATGTCCGTTTCGTCCGTTATATCGCCCTTAAAAAAGCCGTAATGCGGGTTGCCCTCAACATCTCTTAGATTTTCACTATTGCCCGCATAAGTCAGAGCATCTATGTTAACAATCTTCCAGTCCGGCCTTTCCTTTAAAACAAACCGCACAAAATTTGTACCTATAAATCCGCAACAACCGGTGACAAGTATATTCATGGCAGAAAATTAGAAAATTACAATATGCATTCTTCATTATTCCTGTGTGCCTCGCACCATTTTTTTACCTCGCGGTCTAAAATAGGGGAGCTTTTGCCGTTTTTTGAATAATGAACCATCGCGGTTCCGCAAAGCGGGTATATGTCTATTGGAAAATCTCTATGTTCGCACCAGGTGATTAACTCTTCCATGCTGAGTATATTTTTGAGTTTCTCGCTTGGAATTTCATACCAGGTATAAACAGGATAAAAAATACCGCATGGCGGCTTCTTTCCGCAAGCAATTGTGTTCCAAATATACTCGTCCCAAAACTCTATGCATTCTCTGTGGAGTTGCCGGTATGAGACATCGGTTTCATCGTCTATTTGCCAGCAATAAGTTTCCTGTGCCAGTAAATGAGGATAGACTTTAATGGAATCCGAAGGTCTGAGATTCACTTGAAAAGTATCAACCAGCATTCCGGCAAAAATTCCTGCCGCTCCCTGAATATTGTAAACGGGAACAATGCGGCTGTCGTTTCTGCCGTACAAAAAAGTGTCTTCAAATTCAAAATATTCCGATGTGGTGGCATAAAAAAGCAAATTTATCGTTCCAAGTGCCGGCATATTTATTCCCATGATGGGAATGCTGTCTATGTCTTTATTCCCTGTTCCTATCTGCTGGTTTCTTGCGGTATATAATATATCCCTATCGCCAAAACGCGCATGGCGGAGCGTGTCGTTTCTGTCTGAAAACTGCCCGATTATTTGGTCAAAGGAATTTTCGCCCCAAGAGACATTTTTGCCGTAAACCATTGAAACAAGAACCCCGCCAACATCTTCGCTGTAATCGGTAATAAAATAATTGGATTGCAAATCCATAGGCGGCGGCAAATATAAAATCACGCTGCCGGAGTTGTATTGCTGCCTTAGCAAATCGTAAGCTCTTAAAATCGTGAACTTTTTCGGGATATAGGTTTTTGCGTTGAACCTGCTAACTGTCCGTGCTCCGGCACTGTCCCAGGTTATAGATGCCTCCAGTTCATAGTTCCCGCCGACCTCTGCAATTAAATCTATTGGGCCAACAAAGCAGTTGGGTTTGCGGGTGTTATAAGCTATGTCCGGCTCTAAGGAAAACGACGTATCTTTTCCGTTAAACAAACCCTTTATTGTAATATCCGCAGATTCATAAAATGCAAAGCCGTGCATACGAACTTCGCCAAGCGGGTGCAGTTTATCCAAACACACGTTTTCCACAGGCCGCCCGGAAACAATATAGGCGTAAACCCATAGCCCCTGGTAGTTTTCCGGATTTTCCGGGTAATAGCTCCACGGCCCCTGGCAGGAGAAAAAAATTAAAAACAGAAGAGGCAATACGGGGCGGTTCATTGTGGAAAGATAGAAATTTTTGCTGAAAAAAAATGTATATTCTATTTAATGAAAGCTCCCATTAAAACATTCGCTTGTTCCGCAATAATATCAATTATATTTTTTGCTTGCGGAGAGACAGACAATAATAGCCAGGAACAATGCAGTACATCAGTCATTGGCATTGGGCAAATCAGCAGTAGTTCGTCAATCTGGGAAAAGCCAGTTATGGATAGCAGAGTTAAGTCTTATAAGCGAGAAATCTCTTATGAATTTGGTGAACCTACGGATTATTATAAAGATTTGGGAGATTTCAATGGTATAAAAATAAGAATTGTCACTGACAAGAACATTTTAATGCCGGTTTTTTCGCATATATTTGATAACGAACAGACTGAATGCAATTATTTTGCCATATATATCACATATCCGTCCCAAACTTACGATGATTGGGTTCTTTCACAAGATATGGTTCTACATCAAATAGTACCTGCCACTTTAACAGGATGCGTGTATCCTGCTATTCCTCCTATACCTTACACAGATGCAATGCTTGTGTGCGATGACACTGCCGAAGGAAATTTAAAGGATAAAATAGACCTTGATTCTATTCGTAGCCAAGCTGACCCCAATTGGAGGTGTAGCGGCTACGCTGAAGTCCATGTTAATTGCAAATAACTCTGGAAAATCCTTTTTCTACATTACCGCTATGTTTGCAAAAATTCCTTTTTTGCTGATGGTCTTGTTTTTTTTTGCTTGCGAAGAAGAGCCAACTGCTAAAGCCGAGGTACGCATAGAGCCGGTACCCGGGCAAATAGCGGTTTTAAACAGTTGCGGAATCTTTGGGGCAGCAGAGGAAACGAAAAAAGTTTTGCGGGCCAGCGGCTTTGATGTTCTAAGCGCGCAATCAGACCCGCAGTGGGCTAACTATGAAGAAACTATTGTGGCTATTCGCAATCCTCATTGGGTTGGCCAGGATAGATTAAAAGCGGTTTTAGACACGAAAAATTTTATAGTTTTACAAGACCCTTTGAGCGGAGATGTGAGCGCAACTGTTTTTTTGGGTAGCGATTACAAAAAGGTGTTAAAGATAAAGAGAGGACAGTGATGAAGAGATTTCCGGCGAGTGTGAAAATCGGAGCGCAAATTCTGTTTGAGCTTGACGCAGAGAATGTTGAGCTTTTGGATTTGCGAAAGCTTTCCGGCGTTGTTGTGGACTGGTACCTGGTTGGCACCTGCGAGAGCAGTGCGCAAATGCTGGCCATTTTGAGCGAGTTGCAAAAGGCCTATAAGCAAGCCGGTGGCGAACCGGCTAGCATTGAGTACAAGGAACTCACTCGCTGGGCCGTTTTAGATGCCGGTGATATTATGGTTCATCTCTTTGAGCAAAGCCGCAGAGAGGAAATAGCCCTTGACGAGTTGTGGAGCAAAGCGGAAAAAACCGCCCTCGCTAAAGAAGATTTTGCTAAAAAGAAAAAAGCGGCTGTTAAAACGGCAGAGTTTGTGTAAGGGAAAATGGACATTCCGGCTGTTTTCTTGTGGGCCTTGTTTGCAGTTTTAGGGGTATGTTTCGGCAGCTTTTTCAATGTGCTCATATACAGAATGCCGCGCGAGATGTCCATAATAAAACCCGCTTCGCACTGCCCTGATTGCAAACAAAAAATTCCGTTTTGGCACAATATTCCAATTCTTAGCTGGCTGCTTTTAGGCGGGCGTTGCGCAAGCTGCAAAAAATCTATTTCCATAAAATATCCCATAGTTGAATTTTTGGGTTTATCGCTCGGTTTTGCCGCCGCTTTTATAGCCGAGCCAAGCCCTTGGCAAAATGCGAATTTGATTGAGAGCATAAGTTTGTTCTGGCTGATAGTGACTCTTATCCCGATTTTCGTTATAGATTTTAAGTATTTGCTCTTGCCGGACACTGTTACCATAGGCGGGATTTTGCTCGGCTTTGCTTTGTCTTTTTTTGAGGGCTCTATTGGCTGGCCGAGTTCCTTGATTGGCATTGCGGCGTGTGGCGGCGGCTTGTTTTTGTTTTCTGTTATTTGTTCAAAAATTTTAAAAAAAGAGGGAATGGGGTTTGGCGATGTAAAGCTCTTCGCCGGTTTTGGCGCACTCATGGGGGCGGAGCTTGCGTATGTATCTCTGATAATAGGAGCTTTGCTGGCTATTGCCGTAATTGTGCCGTACAGATTGTTCACAAAAAAAGATATGCGGTCACCGTTGCCGTTTGGCCCTTTTTTGGGGCTTGCCGCCCCGATTTCTTATCTGTTTGGCAATACGATTATCGCAGGTTTGGGGGTATAGGAAACTTTTACAATATACATCCCTTTTGGCAAATGGGCAAACGATACGGAGTATGTGCCGCCGCTAAAATTCTGCCTGTTGACTAGATTCCCGCTTAAATTGTAAACTTCAACCGTAGCTTTGTCTTTTACCTGCAAGTTTATGCCGTTGTGAATCTGCACAGCTCGGTTGGAAGTGGCGGGGTTGGCCAAACGAATTGGGGTAGGGCCGGACAGTACCGAACTGCTACTTGATGTTGCCGAACTGCTGCTCAGTGTTGCTGAACTACTGCTTGGTGTTGCCGAACTACTACTCGGTGTCGCTGAACTGGAACTAGACACGGTGGGCTCAGCTATATTGTAATCTATTGACATCTGGGGGTAAAGGCTTATCAAAGAATTTGTTTCACGGCGATTGTTTTTCCAGTCAAAGAGAGTTGCTCCATACGAACCATCACTCCAATCGGCTGGTTCCCAGACAAATGTTCCAAACCCCTTGTTGTTCGGTAAGTTGAAGATTATATCGTTGACGCGACGGTGGTTGCCCGAATACTCTGCTACGGCAATTTTTATGTTGTTGTTGCTATTGTTTGTGGCAAAAGCAGTTGCCACTCTTTGCAGGCTATCGGGGTTACCATGCCATTGCGTGTAGTAAGAAAGCCCGAACACGTCTATTCTGGTTACCCCATTGTTTCTGAGGCTTGTGAGCCAGCCATTCGGATTTCTTTCGTTTATAGTGTGCACCATTATTTTGATATTTGCGTCAACGTCCTTTACTCCGTCAATACCGGCGTTCATTAGCTTTGCAAAGTTAGACATATTGCTGTTTCTTCCATCCGGCCATATCATTCCGCCTACAATTTCATTGCCCACCTGCACCATATCCGGCAATACATCGTTATTCCTGAATTTTTCAAGGGTCTCCTTTGTGTATGAGCGCACTTTTGCGGTTAATTGCGTAAAATCCAATCCCTGCCACGATACGGGTTTATACTGTTTTCCAGGGTCTGCCCAGGTGTCGCTGTAGTGAAAGTCCAAAAGGAATTTCATTCCGGCGGCTTTTACCCTTTTTGCCATCTTTATGGTGGAATCAAGCCCACAGTATCCTTTTGTGGAATAAGGGGATTCGCTTTCTCCGGAAATTTTTGCCGTAGGGTCAACAAACAACCGCAGGCGTATATAATTGAACTTATGCTCCTTGAGTATGTCAAACATATCCCTTACCTGCCCGTTGTGCGCATACCGCACCCCGCCGGCCTCCCTTTCCGGTATCCAGGAAATATCCGCTCCCAGTGCAAACGGCTCATTCTGCGCCCAAACGCTCCCCACCGCAAAACAAGCTAGCAAAATACGCCGAAATATTTTGTTCATATTTGTAAAATAGTAAATATTGCTTATTTTGCAAACGCTGTGATGGCTTTTGCGAGGCGGTCGGCGAGTTCGTTTTGCCCTTTTTCCGTAGCCATATATGCTCCGTCCGTAGGGTTTGTGATAAAACCAAGCTCTGCCAGAACTGCCGGCATATAGGCACCTACCAAAACAAAAAATCCCGCCTGGCCCGCTCCGGTTCCCAGTTTTTTTACAGAACCGCCATCAAAGGCCTCTACCAAATGTCCGGCCAGCAGGGCGCTTCTCTCCGCATACAATGCGAGTTGATTATCCAAGATTATCCATTCAGCCGGGGAAATATCGGTTTTGTTCTTTTTGCCGGATTCCAGCGCCACCGCCTTGTTTTCTCTGCGGGCTATGGCTTTATCTTCTTCGGAACCGCCGGCGCGCAATATATAAAACTTGAATCCTTCCGTTTTTTGCTGCCTTTCTTTGCCTTCTATGGCATTGCAGTGCAGGCTTATGAATAAATCTCCGCCCCAGTCGCTTGCCATTTTCGGGCGTTCTTCCAGAGTTATAAATTTATCCGTGCTTCTTGTCATTTTTACGGAAAAGCCGTTGGCTTCCAGCTTGCTCTTTAACTTCAAGCCAACCGCCAAAACAACCTCTTTTTCCTGAAGACTTTTATGGCCAATGGCTCCCGGATCTTTGCCGCCGTGTCCGGGGTCTATAACTATAGTTCTTATCTTTTTCCCTGTGGAATTTGCATCTTGCGCTTGTGTTTTCGCTTCCGGTGCGGCTGTTTTTTGTTGCCCGGAAGCAGCCTGTTTTTTTCTCAGCACTATTTGCAAAACTTTTCCACCATCTTTTTTCACCAGTTCCGGTCCTTCGCAGTTATCCCTAAGCACCAGGGTAAGTTGCGCGCTTTGCTTATCCTGAATTGAAAACACCCTGCTTATAAAAACGGATTTCTTCGCCAAATCCGAAAACATTGCGCTATCTATGGCAGCTCCGTTTATTCGCAAAATATAATTCGGATGCACATAAAAACCTTCTGCGGTAAACGGTTTCAAAAGTTTTAACTCTATAACTTCGCCGTTGTTTTTTGCATCCAGATTTACGCTCCATATGTCTTTTGTTTGCACAGCAACGATTTTTGCAGAAACGGAATCATATTCAAGGTTTTTATTCAGCATTCGCTCAAAAACCGGCAAAGAAGACGGAAACGGCAGCCAAAAGGATTGTTTGCCGTTAATGTGGCTTTGCACGGGGGTTTGCAGCAAAAAACTGGTGTCTTTTATGCTTGCCCATTCATTATCCAAAACCCATGAAGAAGCTCCTATTTGCAAAATATCGGCCTCGCTATGCCAAAACATTTGCATTTTCAGTTTTTTGCCTAAATCTATTCCGTTTGCGTAAGCCACGCCTCCCTTTTTTTCAATTTGCAAATTTGCAATGGTATCCTGCGCAAGAGCAGAAGCCGAAAAAGCAGACAGAAAAAAAAACAGGAATTTTTTAAACATCAAATTGCAATTTAGAAAAATCCCTAATCGCCTGCCAGTAAATATTGTGTTCTTCCTGCAAAACTCGCTTTGCCAAACTCTCCGGGGTATCATCAGGCAGAACAGGGACTGCGCTTTGAGCTATTATTTTTCCGCTGTCGTAATCCTTGCTTACAAAATGCACGGTGGCTCCGGTGATTTTAACTCCGGCTTCAATTGCCTTTTTGTGAACGTGTATTCCATAGCAACCCTTTCCGCCAAAAGACGGCAGGAGCGATGGATGGATATTTATCATTTTGTTTTCAAAGTGTTCCAGAACCTTTTCGGAGATTTTGCGCATATAGCCGGCCATCACCACCAAATCGGGGTTTTCGCTTTGCAGAACTTCCAACAGATTGTCGCCTTTAACTAAACGAACCGGAACGCCGTATTGTTTTGCCACATCTACGGCTTTGCAGTCTGCGGCGTAGGTTATAAGGCTTATGCACTCGGCATCCAGGTCTTTTGCTGCGACGTGGCGCATTATGGCTTCAAAATTGCTGCCTCTCCCCGCAGAGAGCATTGAGAATTTCAGTTCAGGCATGGATACTTTTAATATCCCTGCTTTTCTAATTCTTTAATGATATCCGCAGCCAGTTTTTGTCCCCACTTTTCACCGACACTATATGAATCCTGAGTTAATTGGGGAGTAACGCTTACCAATTTTTTGCCAACCGGGCTTTCATAGAATTGAATTATCTTTTTTATATCATCATGCGAAAGATGCTTATCATATATGGGAATGAGCATTTCTATAAAACTGTCCGCTTTTAGCCCTGCTTTAAATTTTGCCCAGAATTCAGCCGTTGCGGGTGTAGTTGATTGCATATCCGCCAGCATAAGGTCTATCATCTGCGTGAATTGCGATTTTGTACCCGTTATCTCAAGCAATTTTATTATATCTTGCTTTTTAGTTTGACCGTGAGCGGAAAAAACCGTACATAAGGTTACCAAAAGCACTAAAGACCATTTTTTCATACGGCTGCTCCTTGTTGGTACCCTGGCTTGCAGGGTACAGTGTTGTTATGAATTGAATATAGTAAAATCCACCCACTTAGGCACGGTTTCGCTCGCTTTGCCCTGAATAAACTCGTCCGTGTAGCCGCCGCCTACTTCTTCCAAATTCAGGCATACAACACGTGCGCCGGAAAGTTTTGCAATCTGCCTAAAACCCGCCGCAGGGTACACAACTCCGCTCGTGCCTATGTAGGCGAACAAATCGCATTGCATCAGGGCTTTTTGAATGCGATCCATTTCAAACGGAACCTCCCCGAACCAAACGATGTGCGGGCGCATTATCGCTCCGCACTCCAGGCATTTTTCGGGCTGGTTTTCCGTGCAGGAAATTATGTGCTCCTCAGAACCTAAGCAACGGACTTTCAAAAGTTCGCCGTGCATGGGAATTATCCTTTTGTTCCCGGCTCTTTGATGCAAGTCATCTACATTTTGGGTTATGAGCAAAAAATTATCGCCGAATTTCTCTTCCAGTTTTGCGAGCGCATGATGGGCTGCGTTTGGCTCGCATTTTTGTGCAGCAGCCCGCCGCTCATTGTAAAAAGTTATAACCCGTTTTGGGTCGTTTTCAAATCCCTCCGGCGTGGCAACCGCTTCCACAGGCTCGTTCTCCCAAAGCCCGTCCGAACTCCTGAAGGTTGGTATTCCGCTCTCGGCACTGATTCCCGCACCGGTAAGGACAACTATTTTGGAAATTTTTCCAGCCATAAACAACTCCTTTTCAAGGTCTTACACATCAATGCACACCAACGCATATTCCATTTCCTCCTGCGGCAAACGGTAATTCCAAACCTTTGCCCGCTTGAGCAATTTATCATTTTTCGCTTCATCAATTATCCGTTTTGATTTCACGGTTAAAAAACTTCCGCCCTTTTTCAGGATTTTCTTTACCCGCTCAAAATCTTCTTCTAAAGAACCCACCGCCCTGCAAGACACGAAATCCATATTTTTTAGCCCGGAACTCTCCGCTTTGCTCTGAGTTATTTCCAGATTTTGCAAATTCAAATTCTGTTTAACGGAATATAAAAATTCGCATCTTTTTTTGCGGGGTTCAATAGCGTGGAATTCTACTCGCGGCAGGTAAAGGCAAAGGGGGATAACCGGAAAGCCTGCGCCGGAGCCTATGTCTGCCCACTTGGGATTGGGAGTTGAGAGTTGAGAGTTGAGAGTTGAGAGTGTTGCGAATATTAGGGAATCTGCTACGTGGCGTGTTAGCAGTTTTTTTGAGTCGTTTTTTGAGACCAGGTTTGTGTTTTTGTTTGCTTCTGTGATTAGTTCGCAGAAATCTTGGGTTTTGCGCAAGAAATCTTTTGGCAATTCTAAATGGTGTTCCTTTGCAAAGGCTAGAAAAAGGGACGTTTGCATTATGTAAAGGTAGAAAAACAGAAAAATATGAATAGACCTTAGGCCTTATGCCAATGTATTTAGCAAAATAGATTTAGAACCTGTTTTAGAATTATTATATGAAAATTGCCCATGTTCGGCTTCATATTGCCTTAATGTTTCCATATAAATTTGCCCGAATTTCGAAACCCTAGTTTGCTCTTCTGGTGTAAACACTGCACCCCATTTTCCATGAGCATATATCATCAATTTTTGGTTAAAATTTCCATAAACAGCAGTGGTGTTAGAGTTGTCATAGGGGGTTCTTATGTAATTCTCGCAAGCTGCTTTGCGGTCAGGTGAAACAACAGATATATAGTCAGTTTGTAGCTTATAGTATTCGTGCGTTAAATCTAAATTTCCGCTTTTTGCATTTTTTAGAGCTAATGCAACAATTGCTTCCTCAAATTCCTCCTCTGACATTGAAACATTTTTTTTAGTTGGAACATAGTTTAACTCATTCCAATTAGGTTTGGGAACCGGCATATTATTAAAAGCTGGCACACCCCCCATTAAATCATCTTCTATTGATTTCTTTTTATCTTTTTTATCACGTTCTTTATACATGTCGCATTTCTTCCAAAGTGCGTCCATTATAGCTAAAATCTCAGGATCCATTGAAGATGAACTTATTCTCATGCTAAAAGTATATGCAAATTCCGTGCCAAGTTTTAATAATAATACCCTTGACAGGATTTCAAATTTTTTCTATATTTACACCCAACAGCCTGCGAATGCAGGCTGCTCACACAAAGGCGTGTGTTTGTCTATGGCTACCTTCGGGTAGCAGTAGGGGAACATGCGCTTTTTTTTATGACGGATTTGAGAACTTGCATGAACAAGAGCGTTTTAGAAGAACGAAGGCCGTCCATTTGCGACAGGCGAGAGAATGGCATAAGCTGCGAACGTGAAAGCGTTTCCGGTGCGGTGAGCCAGAGGGCGTGCGTTTACTGCGGGGCAAGGGTTGTGCTCAACCCCATTACCGATGCATTCCACATTGTTCACGGCCCTATAGGGTGTGCAAGCTACACCTGGGACATACGTGGCAGCCTCACCTCCGGCGAAGATACCTTCCGCAACAGCTTTTCCACCGACTTGCGTGAGACGGATATAGTCTTTGGCGGCGCAAAGAAACTCACCGCTGCGATTGATGAGCTTATGGAGAATATCAATCCTGCACCGAAGTTGCTCTTTATTTTTGCAACCTGCATAGTTGGGGTTATCGGCGATGATATAGAAGCGGTGTGCCGCACTGCGGAAGCAAGGTATGGAATTCGTGTTATTCCTGTAAAAGCACCGGGCTTTTCCGGAACAAAGTCTTTGGGATATAGAATGGCTTGCGATGCTATTATGAAGTTGATTCTCCCTCACGCAAACCAGCCTAAGCGTTTTGGCGTAAATATACTCGGAGATTTTAACCTTGCAGGGGAGATGTGGATTATCAGAGGGTATTTGGAGCAAATAGGCATTCCGGTTATCTCCACGATTACCGGGGATTCTTCATATAAAACGTTGCTCCTGGCACCGTCTGCTACGCTGAATATTGTGCAGTGCGCAGGTTCCTCTGCTTACCTTGCGGAACGCATGGAAGCGGAGTTTGGAATGCCAAGCCTTAGGGTTAGCTTTTTTGGCATTGAAGATACCACCAATTCCCTGCTTAGAGTAGCAGATGCATTCGGCAGGCCGGAAATCTCAGCAAACGCACGGAGATTTGCGGCGGAGCGTACGGCACAAATATTGCCTGTAATTGAGAAATACAGGCCGTATTTGGAAGGAAAGCGGGCAGCGATTTTTGTGGGTGGCGGCTTTAAGGCTATTTCGCTGATTCGCCAGTTTAATGAGTTGGGGATGGAGGCGGTTGTTGTTGGCACTCAAACCGGAAAGAAAGATGAATATGAGGTTATCAACTCGCTGGTTAATAGCGGCACGGTTGTTTTAGACGATGCAAACCCCGCCGAGCTGGAAAGGTTTATGATGGAAAAGCAAGCGGACATCCTTGTAGGGGGAGTGAAGGAACGCCCTCTTGCCTACAAGCTGGGAATGGCGTTTTGCGACCATAACCACGAGCGTAAGCAACCCCTGGCCGGTTTTGAGGGAATAGAGAATTTTGTAAAAGAGATACACAAATCCATCAACAGCCCTGTTTGGAAATATATATGATTAACCTGAATGTGAATCCCTGCAAAATGTGTATGCCAATGGGGGCTATCAGCGCATTGTGGGGCATAAAGGGTTGTATGCCTATCCTGCACGGCTCACAGGGCTGTGCGACTTATATACGAAGGCATCTTTCCACGCATTACAACGAACCTATAGACATAGCCTCATCTTCTTTAACCGAAGAAGGAACCGTATTCGGTGGCGAGGCGAATTTGCTGAAAGGTTTGCAGAACATGATAGATTTGTACAACCCGGAAGTGATAGGTGTATGCACCACCTGCCTTGCAGAAACCATCGGCGAAGATGTGAATGCGATTGTGAAAACGTTTTGCGAGCAGAACCGAAATTTGAGCGTAAAAATAATCAACATAGCTTGCCCCGGATACAGCGGAACGCAGAACGAGGGCTGGTTTGCGGCAATCCGCAGCATTTTAGAGCAGGTGGAACCTAACACAACCCCTAACAACAAAATAAACATAATAACGCCCTTGATAAGCCCTGCGGACACACGTTGGCTAAAAAATTTTTTAACCGAAATGGGAGTGGATTATACAATAATGCCCGACCTTTCGGACAATCTGGACGGGGCAACGGAGAAGAATTACAACCGCCTGAAAACAGAGGGCACTCCAATATCGGAAATATCCGCAATGGCTGGGGCAAAACTTACCATTGAATTTTCCGAGTTCACCGATGAGAGAAATTCCACCGCCGAATACTTGAAAGAAGCCTACGGAGTACCATACGCCAAACTGCCCCTGCCTGTAGGGGTGCGTGGCATGGATAAGCTGATCAAGGTATTGACGGAAGCGGGCGGGGTTGCAACATACAAGGTAAGAAAAGCACGTGGCAGGTATATAGATGCGATGATTGACTCCCACAAACACAATGCCAAAGCGAAGGCGGCGGTGTTCGGGGAGCCGGATTTTGTTTCCGCCATTGCACGGCTGTGCTGCGAGAACGGCATTCTCCCTGTCTTGGCGGCAACCGGCTCCGTTTCCCCTAAGCTGCGAGAAACGCTGGCAAGCGAGATTGACGAGTGCAGGGAATACCATTTCGCAGACAAGACGCTTATACTTGACGACAGCGATTTTTCCGCAATAGAAAAAGCGTGTGATGAGCTTGGGGCAAACCTGCTCATAGGAAGTTCAGACGGCCGCCGCATCTCGCACAAATTTGACATACCGTTAATACGCTGCACATTCCCCATACACGATTATGTTGGGGGCCAGCGTGTGCGAATGCTCGGTTTTGACGGCTCGTTAAACATACTGGACCAGGCGGCAAATGCGATGCTTGAAAAGGTAGAGGCGAATTTCCGCACGGAGTTGCACAGCAAATTTTACAAGCCCAAAACAGAGGACAAAACCACCACCCATCCCTGCTTTGGAGAACACGCTTGCAAGAATGCCCGTGTTCATCTGCCGGTTGCACCGGAGTGCAATATACAGTGCAATTACTGTTTGCGTAATTTTGACTGCATGAACGAGAGCCGCCCCGGTGTTGCATCAAAAATATTATCCCCAGCCGAAGCCTTTGAACGTTATGCTAAACTGAAGGAAACCATGCCGAACCTCACGGTTGTAGGCGTTGCGGGGCCGGGAGATGCTTTGGCGAATTTTGACAAGCTCCGGGAGACCTTTCGCTTAATCCGTGAGCAAGACCCGATTGTCACATTTTGCATAGCCACAAACGGGCTTTTGCTTCCGCAGTATGTTTCTGAATTGAAGGAGTTGGGTGTGAGCCATATCACTGTAACCGTAAATGCGGTTGACCCTGCCATCGGAGCAAAGATTTACAAGCATGTTTATTACATGGGCAAAAAATACACGGGTGTTGAGGGTGCTTCAATCCTTTTGGCAAACCAGCTTGCGGGAATAAAAATGCTCTCCGCCGAGGGAATGGTTTGCAAGGTGAATTGCGTGACGCTTAAAGGTATCAACGACCATCATATTTACGAGGTGTCCAAAGCGGTGGCGGCTCTTGGGGCGTATATGGTGAACATAATGCCTCATCTTCCTGTGAAAGGTTCGGAGTTTGAGGGGCTGGAACGCATGACAAACAAGGATATAATGGTTCTCAGGGAGAAGTGCGGGGTGGATATAAAGCAGATGAAGCATTGCCGCCAATGCCGCTCCGATGCGGCAGGAACGCTTGACGAGGATATTTCCATAGAGCTTAGGGAAAGCGTTCCTGAAAAACCGCAAACCGAGAAGCCCAGGCGTTTTGCCGTTGCTACGAAAACGGGTGCGATTGTGGATACGCATTTTGGGCAGGCAAACGAGTTTTACATTTACGAGGGCGATGAGAAGAACACAAAGTTTTTGGAAACCCGCAAGGTGTTCAAGTATTGCGACGGCCCTCAATGCGACAACAAAGAGGAGAGGTGGCAATCGGTTATCAGTGCGGTATCGGACTGCGAGGCTGTTCTTGCCATGCGTATAGGCCCCACGCCGGAAAAGCGTTTGAAAGAGAACGGCATTGAGGCGATTACGACTTATGAGAGAGTAGAAACCGCCGTCTCGGAGGCGGCAAAAAAAAGGAGAAATGTTTATGGTGTCACCTAAGTATCACATTTTTGTGTGCGGCAGTTCCCGCATCAACGGCACCCAGATGGGTTCATGCCTTAACAGGAAGGCCGTGGGTCTTGTGCAGAAGTTCATGCAGGAGATAGAGGACAGGGACATATCCTCTGACTGCCTAGTGACGAACACAGGCTGCTTTGGCATTTGCGACAAAGGCCCGATAGCCGTGATTTATCCCGAAGGCGTCTGGTACGGCAACCTTGACGATGACAAGGTAGAGGAAATCTGCGAAAAGCATCTGGCAGGCGGCACTCCGGTGGAGGAGTATAGGATTTAAATGCGGTTATAACCCTTGCCAACCCCCCAAAAAAAATACTATATTTACCCTCATATGCCGCAAAATGCCCGCCATAACGCCTCTTTTAGACCCTGCTACGCAGGGTCACCCTCTGCCATAGGCTCTGGGGCACGTTACGTTTGGGGGCAAAAAATGGGCGACCGCAAGGGTAGCCCCTACAACCATCATTGCACCGTAGGGGCAACCTTTGCGGTTGCCCATTTTGCCGCATATATAGGGCAAATTTTTACCCCCCCCCCAGCAAAAATCGTGCCAGTTTCTTAATTTCTTCGCAAAAAAATTATTTTTTCAAAATTTCGGAAGACATTCCGCAGAATCTTTGCTTTGCAATTCCGCAGGGCGAATTAATCCTAAACCGGAGGTAGAAAATGAATTTGCGAGATGAGCTTGTAAAAGTTGCACTTGAATGGGAAAACGTGTTCGGCGTTGCCCCTAGAATAAGAGGGTTTTATGGGAAATGATACTAAAAACCTTTTTGAATTGAATTTCCGCTATTTTGAGCATTTGAAAAGCCTATCTGCCGTGCTGGAATCGAAAATAGGCGTATCTACCAGTTGCATAAATTGTTCTGTTGCTATTTGGGCTATAACAACTGCCGTTTTGTTTAATCCCCCTAATTTGTCGCTGGTTTTGGTTATTATTTATATCGTTTTTTCAGTCGCTCTTATATCAGTCGCTTTTTGCGGCTGGATAAAGGGATTTTCCGCAACCGATATAAAAAAGTACAATTCTTTTAAATTAAATCCAAAGGATAATGAAGATTTTCTTAAAGAAGGCGGACAAGATAAAATATATGGCGACATTTGCGAAGTATTGTCAAAAGCTTTCCAAGACCTTTATCCAGGCATTGAAAACAGAAGGCAAAGCATTAAGCATACAAGACGTTTGTCCATAGCGGCTTTGGCTATATCAATATTTTTGGCTTTGTTTGTTATAATCTGTAAAGTCAATGAAATTTACGATCGTGATAAATCCCAAGTTTATGTTGTGGAAAATAACAACAGGCATTTCAACGATATAGGAATAACCAACGGAAATGTCTTCAACTGCGTAATTAACCCCTCACTCAAGGAGAACCCATGAAAAAAGTCCTATTGTCCCTCGCCCTTTCCTTTTCCCTCTCTTTCGCCTTCACCGCCGCAGATGTTTACGGCGTGTGG